>DZBP01000205.1 GCA_022729915.1 Draconibacterium orientale
TACCGATTCTCTCGAAATACTTCCAGTAAACTCAGGCAAATAATTTGCTCCTTTGAATACAGGACTTAACTGAGCCTTCAAATCTTCGATTGTAAATCTAAGTTCTTCGGCTTTTTCATCGCGTAAAGCGGTTACTTGTTTTTTTTCGAAACGTTGTTGTTCGAAAGTTGGCATTTCTTGTAATAATTGAATTTTTGAAGTCAATCCGCTAACGAATTCTACTTTAATGCCGGGTAAAAATTCAATATCTTCAGTTGCGCACGCAGTTACTATTTTTCCTTTTGCGATTACATCTTGGGTCGATAGCCCTTTCGTTACATTGTAATTCATAACTTTAAAATATTGTGAGATTCTCTGCTTTTTGAGTCTATTTGTTTTGTTACAGCAAAAAACCTCTGTTTATTAATTTGTGGCGAAACTTATTTGAGGCGTTTCACCGGTACCTTTTTAAAAAACGATTAACGTTTAATGTTTAACGATTAATGTTTTTTTGTTGATGCAAAGATATAGCATGTATTTTAATTGTGCAAATTTTTTTACAACTTTTTTTCATTTTTATTAAAAATAATTTTAAAATAATTATTTTACTATTGAAAATCAATATTTTATAAATGTTAAAATTTTAAACTTTTTTTTAATTTTTTTTGCAATACATCTAAATTTAGTTCATTTTTTAGTTTAATATATAATTATAATAGTCGAAAAAATAGATAATAAGTGTATTTTTTAATATAAAAAACTAAATTTTAGCGAATAAATTACCACTATAATAGAGCATTAAACTAAATCTATACCCTGTTTTTTAATTAAGAATTGATAATTAAAAATTATAAATTATGAATTTTGTTCTGACAAAATGCCCCCTCTCCCACACCATTTGTGTTGGCGCATTGCGGTGCTTTTCTACAAAAAAACAAAAAAACACGTTTCCATGTTCCTAATCGGAACGATGGAAAGTGTTTTTTTGCATTAACCGTTAATCGTTAAACATTAATAAAAAGCCTTTGAAGGATTTTAGGTGGGAGGAATTTATACAAAAAATAAACGAAGCAATGTAAAATGTAGGGGCACGCATGCGTTGTCCCTACTATAATATATTGCACATTGATTACTTTTCTTCTTCAGTTATAGACTCTTTTATTGTTTTGAAATTATTCAACGCACTTTCTATAATTTCAATTATACTGTCAATTAAAGCCTTGTTATTAGAATATCAATATCTGAACCTTCGATTTTGTTGTTCTCTGAATTATCTAATTCTTTATTATCAGTTAATTGCAATTTGGAGGTCAGGTACCTCCAAATTGGATTCTTATCAGATTCGGAGGTCACTGACCTCCGAATTGGATTATTTTGAGATATGGAGGTCAGCAACCTCCATATTTGTAGATATATAACGTAAAATTTTCTGTAGTTATACAACTCTCTTCGTGAAACGGCTTTAAGATTTTGTCCTTTTAGTTCCTTTGAAATATTTAACAACAGTTTTTCTCCGTATTCGGCTCTGTCTTCTCCGTTTTGTTCACATTCTACAATATAAAAGCCAAACAACCAATTGCGGATTGCTATTAATTAAAAAATCAATATTTTTAAATTAATATAACTTCGATCTTTTTCAGCTAATGAAATTAATGACTTTTAGCGAAAAGCGAAGCAGATATTAGTGTTGTAGATAAATCCAAAAATGATTTAACATAACATTTTCGTTGTTAATCCTCAAATGAGTGGATTGGAGAGTCGCAATTTTATCGAAACTTATTTTTTCAAGTGTTTCGTATTTTGTCCATTTTAAATCGGCAGAAATATTCGCTTGTTCTATAATCCATTCGTTTATCTGATGATACCAATATTCAAAATCGTATTTTTCAATATAGGCAATCATGGCATTTGAAGGCAAAAGTTTTCCGTTTTTATCTATACCGTGTTTATTTCGTTTAAAGCGTTCTATTCCGCCAAGTTCGCCGCAAACATATTCTTTTTCGTGTCCTTTGCGCGCAGGTAAGCGTTTTGCTTCTATAGTGTAGAATATTTTGGAATTTTTTATCTCGTCTGAATAGGTATGAACGGCAAAATCAACTTCATTTTTATTCTTTCTGTTTTCAGGTTTTGGCTCAATAATAAAACGATAACCATTCATCGAAGCTATACTTTGAAGATATTTCCATATTTCACTGTTTATTAAACCTTCTCGGTCTCCTTCAATATAGTCAAACTCTTTTAAATTAAAGTTTGGCAAATAATCATTTAAAAAATGAATTACTGTTTCGGGCGACACCTCTTTGTTGTACCTAGAAAAATTCTTTCTCATTGTTTAATAACCTTCGTTACATAAATCGTACAACATTTCATCTGCATCACGTATTGCAATACTTCTGAGCCAGTATCTTAAATGCTTAGGTTTTATAAGATAGACCACATCGTCGTTACCCACAGGTGTATAGTATTGAATTCTGCGAATGTTTTTATAACTTCTACCTAATTCTTCTACTAAAAGTACTTTCAGACTTTCGTCTAAATCGTCTTGTTTAATAATGTTGTTTGTTGTAGTCAATTCGCTATCGCCGAAATGCAATGCCATACAATAACAGGTATCTGTGTCTATAACATTTCCCAAGCGTATTTGCAAATCACCCTTTGCGTGGACTTTGTTTATAATAGATTTAAATACTTCGGCAAAAGGAACAAGATGTTCTGTGTAATCTGCAGGTTGGTTTAATACAGAATTTTCAGTATTTTGACTCGAATATTTTATAAAGTTAAAAATATCTTCCTTTTGTATTGTTTCATAATGACTTAAAAAGATATTTTCTTCCTTTTTAGGGTATGGTAAATTTTCAATATCGGACTTCTGCGTTGCACTAAAACTAAAATTAACTCCTGTTCTTCCACTTGTACAAAACAAGTAAAACTTGTAAAGTTCTTTATTCTTATTAAAGCGAGTAACAATATTTTTTAATTCTTCAATTTCTGTTTCGGGTGCATGAATACCAATAATTCCGTTTTTAAAACGTAAATCGTAATCTAAAAAATGTATAGGTAATGTTGGTATTTTTCTGATTAATACATGAGGATTATAAAATATTTCTTTGTTTTTTTTTCTTGTACCATGAAAATATTCATCTAATTCCGGTTGTACCTTTTTAATTCCTTGCAAAGTAAAGTCTTCGTTTGCTACATAATCGAAGCCTGTAATGTGAGGTGCGCTATCATAGTTTTCCTTTACATATTCAAGACCTTTTTTCTTCTCATTGCTTGTTACCAAATCATATCCCTCACCAACAACCCAACCATTATTTTTAATCTTATTTTTGAGATAGTCGCTAAATGTTTGTTCTTGTTTTAATCTTCGTATGGTAAAATACAAACTGCCACCGCCCAATAAATTGGTTTTCCACACAAAATGGTCTTTAGTCGCAATTTGCAATGGCACATAGTGATAATCGTAGTAATCAAATTCAAAATACAAACGTTCTTCTGCTTGTTTCAGTCGTTTGGCTACAGTGTGTGTAATTGTATGCTCGCTGTTAGGGGTTTTGTTTTGTAATATGATGGAACAAACAGCTATTTGTTTTTCTTTAAAAATTTTATCTTTTAAGAACGTAAAATCGTAAATTTGATTTACCTGATATCGTTCAAAAAATTTCTGTTGAAAATTAACTGCCACATCCGATTGGTTGTATATGAATTGTGCAGGCAATACAAAACTTAATTTACCTTCCTTTTTTACCAATTGTGTTGCAATATCCAGAAAAAGAAATGCTATTTGAGCAGGTGCAATACTTGTAGGAATGTAATTTTTACAATGCTTTACTGTATCTTTACATTCTTTACTGCCAATATCTTCAAACGGCGGATTACCACAAACCAAATCAAAACTTGCTAATTCTGTTTCGTTGAAATAATCGAAAAAATCTTTACTTACAATATTATTAAGCGGATTTTTACCTTCTTCGCCCAAATTATCAAAGCGTAGATTTTCCCAGATACTTACTGGAGTAAGATAACGGCACAACGCTATTTGTAAACTAAAAATAGCTATTTCTGCCGCTCCTTGTTTTATATCCACCCCGTAAATGTTTTCTCTCAATATTTTTTGTAAAACGTCCACCTTGGGTACTTCCCATTTTCCGGTTTTTTCAAAATCCTTAATTATTTTCCAATCTACTAAACGTCTGAATGCTGTAACAATAAAGATACCCGAGCCGCACGAGGGGTCTAGTACTTTAAAAGATTCGTCAGCAAAATATTCCACGTGTTTGTTCAAGGGCATACACTCGTCAATCATCAGGTTTACCAAATATGGCGGTGTGTAGGCAATATCTTTCGTTTTTTCGGGTAAAAATGCTTCGTATATACCGCTAATTAACTCTATGGGTAAATGATTGAAAGAATATTGTTTCCATAATTCATACTGCCACGTATTCGGATCCAGGTTTGCATCAAAAAATCCGGCAAGTAAATACCTATGTGTTTGAGATAATTCTTTTAGTTGCTGAATCTCTGAAGTATCTAAATTAAAAATATGACCATTAAATTTAGTGGCAAGTTTTTCGAAAAACTTTACAATATCTTTCTTTTTTATTATTTCAATAAATGTACTTTCGCCTTGCCAAATATTTTCCTTATCAAATTCTACAATTCTTTTTCCCGAATTATCTGTTTTTTCTTCTATAAATTTCAAAAGAATAAAAATCACTAATAACTTATTTATAAAAGCTTCGAGCAAAGATAATTCTTTTACCTTCAAAATTTCGGTTCGTATTTTTTTTAGTCGATCGAGCAAAATATAATGCGGACTGGTTGATTCTACAAAATCATTTTTATAGAAATCGTTAAAAACACCACTGTCTAAATATTGAGAAGATAATTGTTTTTTCTTTAATTCTTTAACAGCAAGATGCGATATTTTAACAGCTTCGGTTAATTCAACTGCATGTATGCCATTTTCATCAACGCTTACAGGTTTACGGGCATTGAATATTTTTATTTCATATGTATCAATAACAACATAAATGGAAATAAGCCCGCTATTCCAAAGATTTTTATGAATTTCTGCAATATCTTCTTTTGTAAAAATATTGTCTGAATTATCGTAAACATAGCAAACAGGCTCGATTGACGTATTTTTATCGTCGAAAGGTTTAAAATAAACAGCCGTTGCCCTATATTGTTCTGCTTGTTTCAGATAATAAACAATATGAGCATTGGTAATACTTTTTATTTCACTGATTAAATAAAAATTATTACTATCTTCTTTAATATCAAAGCTATTATTGAATATTTCCTTCAATGGCATAATAAATGCAAATTAATAAAAATTATTTGAATTAACCATAATTTATATTTTTCTTTTTCCTGAGTCATTAATTTTCAAATTTATCTTTTAGTTGATAGCACACGTTTTAAAAATGAAATCCTATACTTACAATATAGTATTTTTTTGAAAATAGAATGCATCTACAACTTATTTTATTATTAGTGTCTATTTTAATTGGTTATATTTTTATACCCAACAGCAATAAACAA
>DZBP01000044.1 GCA_022729915.1 Draconibacterium orientale
GTCCAATTGATGAATGGGGAGACGCGTTCGAAAGCTAAATTCGGCGAGATAAATAGTTCCTACATATCCGGCTGCCCAAAGTTTCACTTTTGAACTAGTAGCATTAGCAACGGGTTTAAAAAACACTTCATACTTTTGATATTCAGTAGTTAAAGGCACAAAGTCGTAAATGACGGTAAGGTATGCATTATTAACGTCATTAAAAGTAGCTCCGGCTTTTATGTCCATATCGGCAGCACTTGCTTTGGCATAAAAGGTTAATTTGTAAGGATTTCCGGCTACAACAGGCACTCTTGTTTCGTTTACGGCAGTTACATAATCATAAACCGCTCCGGCAGTAGTTACATTTACGGCAAGAGCTTTGCTACCAGCCGAAAACATTGTACTTTCCTCAAAAGTAGCTACAGCACCATCGCGTGCTTCATAAGCCCAAGAAAAATTAACGCCTTCTTCAAATCCGTTATTGGCTATTCCATCAACGCTTTGCATAGCTACATTGTCAAAAAAATAGGTGTCAAGATTATCTCCATCTATTTGAATACGAAGCGTTACAATAAAATAATCCTGAGCTGGAGTATAAATATAAGCATATTCTTTATATTCAGTGGTTAAGGTAAAAAGACTTGACGAGCTGGCTTTGGTAGCTCCTCCGGCAGTTGCGGTTAATATCGAAATTTTGATGTTACTGCCTCCTGCCAACGATTTGGCTTTAAGCGAAAATTTATAGCCTTTGCTCTCTGTAATAGTAACTGCATCAGCAAGATACATCATTTTTTCTATTAATTGGCTTGTTGGAAGTTTTGTTACTTCTATTTTTGCGGCTTTTGTGCCTTCAAAGGCATCGGCTTGGTCGCTATCTGTAATATTCCCAGTAGAAGTATCGAGAAATTTCTTTGTCCAGTTTGTATTTGCGCCGCTTTCAAAGCCCGGATTTACTGTTAAATTGGTACCATATTGAGCAAAACTCAAACTACTTATCACCATTCCTACCAAAGTAAGAAAAACCATTTTACGAATGTTTAGTAAATATTTCTTCATTTTTTCAAAGATTTTAAATTTATAATAAAAAATAATTTTTATACAAATAAAGTTTTTTTATCTAAATTTTGAGTTTAAAATAAGTTCAGATAGGTTTACTTTCTATTCAAATGCTTTCTTTTCATAAAAAAAATAGTTTTCAATACTTTTTTTACAAAAAAGAACTTTTTAGAACTTAAAAAAGATGTGCGTCAAATGAATTTAGAATAATTTTGTTTAAAATTTTTCGATAAAATAACCTAACTACAAAGCAAATGGAAATTATAAAGAATGCAAAATCGGTACTTTTAGGTGGAATGTTCACTTTTGGTGCGTTTACACATTTAATAGGGCAAGAAAAGAATATTTTGTTTATTGCCGTAGATGATTTAAAACCGCTACTGAATTGCTATGGCGAAAGTGATGCCATTACGCCCAACATTGATTTATTGGCAAGTAAAAGCAGCGTTTTTACCAATGCACACACCCAATGGGCAGTGAGCGGACCGTCGCGTGCGAGTTTGCTTACGGGAAAAACGCCAGACATTACCGGTGTTCGCAACTTAACTACTCAAATGCGAGACATTTTGCCCAATGTAATTACTTTGCCTCAATTCTTTAAAAATAAGAACTATACAACCGTTGGAATGGGTAAAATTTTCGACCCACGCAACAGCGACGAAGGGCACGATGCTATTTCGTGGTCAATTCCCTATACCGACCCAAGCCAATACACGTATCCGGCAAAGTATGGAAGTTTTGTAGGCGGCACTAACTACCGAGTTACCAACAATACAGCTTCCGAACAAGGACCCGATGGTGTCGATTTTGACGGATATACCGATGGGCAGATTTGTTTAGATGCACTTTCTAAATTAGACCAATTTGCACAAAACAGTAAGCCGTTTTTTCTAGCAGTAGGTTTTAAAAAGCCACACATTCCGTTTGTTGCACCTAAAAAATATTGGGATTTGTACCAAAGAGAAAACTTAGATATTGCCGAATTTCAAGAAATGGCTGCAGGAAGTCCTGCGTATGCGTATTTCAAACCCGAACCCAACAGCGACAGTTATGTGGACATTCCTGCGTATTATTCAGAGGCAAATTGGCAAAATCAAACCTTAGAAGAAGCCAAACAAAAGGAACTTTTGCACGGCTACTATGCCAGCGTTTCGTACATTGACGATATGATTGGAAAATTAATGGCAAAGCTAACTGAAAAAGGCTTGGCAAACAATACCATTATTGTACTTTTCGGCGACCATGGTTATCACCTGGGCGACCACAACCAATGGGGAAAACATACTAATTATGAGCAATCTACAAGAGTACCGCTCATTATTTATATGCCCAATCAAACGGCAAATGTGTACACAAAACCTGTCGATTTGCTCGATATTTATCCTACTTTGGTTGATTTAACTCAAAACGAAATACCGCAAGACTTACAAGGAAAATCATTAAAACCAGTTTTGGAAAACAACCTTTCGGAAGTAAAATCCGTAGCCGTAACCGAATACAGAGCCGGCGGACATGCAGGCTATTCGTTTAGAAATGAGCAATATCGTTACAGCATTTGGCTCGAAACAGGAAACGATAGACCCGATTTAATAGACTGGAACGCATCAAAAATAGTAGATGAAGAATTGTACGATTACACCAACGACCCGTTAGAAACCGAAAACTTAATTTCAAAAGCCAATTATATAACCATCAAGAACTTAATGAAATTAAATGCCCAAAACTGGTGGAACGAGCAACGAAATTATTTACAAACACTCAGCATTAAGCCCAACACAATAGAAGAGAAAACGGTAAAAGTTATCTCAATGCCAACGGTAGATTCTATGCGGATAGAAGGTGTAGAAATTCAGTCGATTCGTATTGTTTCGGTAAAAGGTGAATTAATAAGAACTGAAAAAATTACAAACAATCAATTCACAACACAAGGTTTAAACAGTGGAATTTATATATTGCGAATGAAAGATGCTAACAATCAGGTGTATAAAGAAAAGATTTATATAGAATAACAAAAATTGAAATTTATTGATACGATGACTTTCGAGTCATCGTATCAATTCAAAAGCCTATTTTACAACTACTTTTGCAGTTTGCGAACCCGAAGTGTTTTCAATTTTAACTACGTAAATGCCTTTTTCAAAACCGAATAGTTGATTCTGAGTTTGAGACGTTTTTAATTCTCTAAGTTTGCGTCCGCTAAGGTCAAATACCGAAATAACAGTATTTTCACTGTCTTTCAAATGAATATGAATAGAATTTTCGGCACTGTAAATACTTGCAAATGCGTTCTCAATTTCATTTACCGCAGTAGTAGTCAATTTGAAATGCAAAGTAAAACGATTTTCGGCATCGCCTTTTTTATAGTCAAAACTGTATTTACCCAACGAAAAATCGTGCAAAATCCCTTTCGCTTTGTCTTCTAAATAAACCACAGAATTTACAAAGCCCAAATCGGTTAAATTTATTGAGTATTTTCCGTCAGTTCCGCATAAAAAGCCTAATTCATACTTATCTTGCAGTTGGTCAGTTGCATAGAGAGCATAGTTTTGTTCGGCTTCAATAAAGAAAAGTTGAGGAACTTGCTTGTTCCAAGAAATGAGCTTAGCCGAAGGTGCTGTATAATTGGCTGAGTAGATTTTTACCTCATCAGTTAAATTATTTCCTTGCGCTTGCAAGCGGAAAATGCTGTTTGTAAGCGTCTTTTTTGGCAAACAAGTACGAGCAGCATCGGTAAATTCCACATTTGCACCCAAACCGCTTGCTTGCACATGAAAAGCTTGTGTGGGTTTCAAAACATAATTATCGCTCGGAACATAAACTTCGTAATTTATTCCATTCCAAACCCAAATGGTATTGTTGGCATCTAAGCCATTTTTGTTTATGTTATTTCCCCAAACCAAATACGATGGATAAGGATTTGATATTAAATTAAATCCATGCGAAGCATCAGTCCATTCAAGCGAAGGTGCATTAAGGTTGCCTTGTGCGAAAATACCTGAAAATATTTTAGTTGCGCTTGTTGCACTCACTAAATAGCCTTTTGCTTGCTCAATGCTGTTTCCCGAAACCAAAGCTTGCCATGCGCTCGCTTCGTCGCTTCCGTTTTCCAAATATTTATAAACATAATCGCCTGAAAATGTGTTTTGTACAGCAAAAGTGTTTACGGGTGTTCCTATAAAATTCCAATTATCGGCACCTGTTAAAACCGTTTTTTTGTAAACGCCCGAAATACCGGAATTTACTGTTATTAAAGAAGCATTGTCCAATAATTCGATGGCATTATTTGACGAATTATTTGTGAAAGTTTCGACCACATTTAAGCAAGTATTGGCATTTATTTTCAACGAAAAGCCACTGCTTAGCGTAAGATTTTTGGCTGCAAAGCCATCGCCTTCGTAATTTCCTGCCAAAACAACTTCCTTGGTATTATTTGGCATACCATTATCCCAATTCGAGCCGTCCCAAGTGGTTACATTCGATAGCCATTGAGCATAAAGCGTAACATTTTCAGAACCCATAGTTAAAATTTCGCCCGAAGAATATGAAAATCCACTTCCATCGGCTTCGGTATTCCAATCGTTGAAAATAAAGTGGTCTTTTGTTAAATCGCCTGCATCTGCAACAGTTGCGGAATTGCCATTGAAATAAAATGCATTGCCGGGTGCTGTTCCGCCTGAATTTGTATTGCCATCGTAAGTAAGATTGTAGCTTTTTTCAATTGTAACATTGTCAATAAAATAGTTTCCAACATATCTTCCCATAGTAATTCGAGCTTTGGCTGTTGTAATCGTTCCGGTTGGCGTAAATACATATTCATATTTTGAATAAGTAGAAGTTAATGTCAAAATGCTTCCTATATTGGTGCCATCACTATAAATTATAGCCGCTCTTACTTTGTTTCCGGCATTTGCTTTGGCGTAAAATACTAATTTATAAGGTATATCTACTGTAACCGGAAATGCGGTTTCGTTGGTAGTAGAAATATTTGCATAAGTAGCACCATCAGTAGCTGTTACATTGGCATTGAGTGCTTTTACTCCATCAAAAGCATCTGCGCTTTCGCTAAAAGTAGCCACCGAACCATTTTTTGCTTCGTTTGTCCAGTTAAAAACAATTCCTTCTTCAAAACTATTGTTAGCCAATCCGTTAATGGTTTGCATGGTGGCATCGTCAAAATAATACGTTTCGAGTTTTGTTGGGTCTATTTGAATACGAATTGTTATTTTAAAATAGTCGTCTTGGGGCGTATAAATATAGAAAAACTCGTTGTACGTTGTGGAAAGTGTGAAAACATCAGAGGCTATATATCGGAAATCGCCTACACTATTTTCGGCTTGTATTGAAAATTTGAATTGACTTCCGGCGGTTAAGGCTTTGGATTTGATGCTAAATTTTATCGGTTTGTTTTCCGAAATGGTTACTACATCGCTCACTACCATTATTTTGCCATAAGTTTGAGTTGCAGGCAAGGTTGTAACCACAACCTTTGCGGCAATATTTCCCGATGCAGCATGTACGGCTGTGCTGCTGGTAAGTGTTCCCGCAGAACCATCGAGAAATTTCTTAGTCCAATTTACGGCTGCACCGCTTTCAAAACCCGGATTTAAAACTAAATTGCTTCCATACTGAGCAAAAAGAATTTGTGTATAGAATATTCCAACAAAAGTAAGAATAAGCATTTTGGTTTTATTTTGTAAATTTCTTTTCATATTATTTTAGATTTTAGAGTTTAAAAAAAATATGCAACAAATATACCTTCTCTCTGAAAATAAAGCGTTTAATCTAAGTTCAAAAAAGTTTAATGTTTATTCTATACGAATAAATTTTGCTTTTTTCAAAAAAAAAACACAAAACGAATAAATTCGTAATGTGTTTTTTAAAATTGTTATCGTATCAATTCGTTGCAAAATGTGTATTGATTTTTCTTCAATAAACTACTAATTAACAGATTGATACGATGATCTGCGGTTTGAGTTTTTTAATTGGTTTTGTTCGCTTTATTTTTGTTCTTATTTTTATTCTTTTGTTCCTGTTTTGTTTTTTCGTATTCATTGGCACTTAGCGGCATGTAAGCATCAATGTCGGTATGCCATTTTTCAAGTCCCAATTTCATTTCCTTGAATTTACCGGCTTCTACACTTGCCAAATTTGTTTTTTCATACGGGTCATTTTTCAAGTTGTAAAGTTCGTAATTTTCTGTTTGCAAGTAATGAAGCAATTTGTAATCGCCTTTTCTGTAAGCCGTTGCGTTGCGGTCGCCAGTTTGATTTGGGCGTCCGAGTGGCGAATGCCAGAAGAAATCGCGGTCTGTGTTTATGGTTTTGCCTTTTAAAGCTTCCACAAAACTAACCCCGTCGGCATGTGCATCGGGTTTTAATGCCAAGCCAGAAAGTTCTAAAAAAGTAGGATAATAATCCGTTCCCGTAATCATCGACTCGTTGATTGTGCCTTTTTTTGTCATGTTTGGAACTCGAACAATTAGAGGTACTTTTAAACCGCCATCGTACAAATGTCCTTTTCCAGCTCTTAAAGGCAAATTGGTAGTTGCCAAAGGTCTAGTGCTATTTGTACCGGAATTGGACAAACCGCCGTGGTCGGAAGTAATTACAATAATGGTATTTTCGTAAATTCCATTGTCTTTTAATGCTTGAATAATTTTTCCCAAACCAATGTCCACGCTTTCAATCATAGCCGCATAAACAGGGTCGTTTTGGTGCATTTTTTGTCTTCCATCAACGCCAAAAGTAAATTCTTCGCCTTCAAACGACATCTTTTTTAATTTATCCTGATATTTTTTAATCAATTCTGGTTTTGCTTCCAAAGGCGTATGCACTGCATAATGTGCCACAGTTGCGAAAAAAGTATTGTTTTTATTTTCTTCAATAAATTTCACCGTTTTGTCTGTAATATAATCGGTTATGTAAACTCCCGTCTGAGCATCGTCAAAACCAATAATTGGGTCTTTGGCTTCGTGGTTTGGGTCGCCTCCGCTTTTTTTCTCATTGAAAGGTGCAAAATACGAAACAGGCGCACCCGCAGAGCAACCACCCAAATTAATGTCAAATCCTTGATTTTGTGGATATTCCGATTCAGTATGTCCTAAATGCCATTTACCAATGTAGAAAGTTTTGAAACCACCTTCTTTCATGGCTTCACCAATAGTTGGGTATTTATCTTCAAAATGAACAATTTCTTTTTTTGCGGGAATTTTTTCACGTGCCGGAAAACGCCCTGTCATCATGCCATAACGCGACGGAACGCAACGTGGGTGTGCCGTATAAGCATTGGTAAAACGAACGCCTTCGTTTGCCAGCTTATCAAAATTTGGCGTTTCGTAAAAGGTAGAACCCGTACAAGCCAAATCGCGCGAACCAAAATCATCTACTATCATGAACAAAATGTTCATTTTCTTTTGTGCAAACACCAAAAATGTGTTGAGCAATAGAATAAATGCTATAAATATCTTTCTCATAAGAAATTATGAATTATGAATTATGAATTATCAATTATCAATTGAAAATTATTGTTTGTTTTTATAAAATTCGGCAAAATCTTTCATAATATTATAAGGTTTTGCTTGGTTTTGTTTGTCTATTTCGTCTTGTTGTTGATGCCAAAGTTTAGCCATTTCTTGCAATTCTTTGTCGGCATGAGCAAAAAACATTAAATAGGATTTGCAAAAACGCGGCAAACCGTTGTCTTTCGGGTCTTTTACTCTATCTTTTGGGCAACCGCCCCAGCAGTGCTTCAAATAACTACACCGCTTGCATTTTGTAGGCAAGTCATTTTTAGCTTTTCCAAAATTTTCTTGCTTGGGCGAATTGAGCATTTCTACGATGTCTTTGTTCATAATATTGCCCAATTTCCATTTGTTGGAAACAAAAAAATCGCACGAATACACATCGCCATTGTGCTCAATCACTGTGTATGAGCCACATTCTTTTTGCATGGTGCATTCGGGTGCTTCAAAGCCAACATAAGTGAAAAACAAGTTTTCAAAATGCCTAATCGAAGTGGTTGGTTTGCCATTAACAAAATCATCGCGCCACAAATCCCACAATTTACAAAGCACTTTTCCATATTTTTCGGCAGAAAGCGAAAAATCGGCAGCCTTAGTCGGGTCGTTTTTGTCTTTTTCTACAATCGGAATGAATTGCATAAACTCAAATCCCATTTGCTTATGAAAATGGTAAATTTCTTCGATGTAATCAGCCGAATAATCCGTTAAAGTAGTCAAAACATTTACTGCAACGCCTTTTTTAAGAAGCATTTCGGCATTTCTATGAACCACTTCCCAAGTGTTTTTTCCGTTGGGCGTAAGTCTGTGTTTGTTGTGAATATGCTCAGTGCCATCAACCGAAATGCCTACAAGCCAATTGTATTCGGCTAAAAACTCAGCCCACTCTTCGTTGAGCAAATAGCCATTGGTTTGTAAACCGTTGCCAATGGTTCTGCCAACTCCATGTTTTTTTTCCAGTTCTATTACTTTTTTAAAAAAATCTAAGCCCATTAGCGTAGGTTCTCCACCTTGCCAAGCTATCGAAATATCATTTTCAGATTGATCAATGGCTTGAATAATAAGCTCTTCCAAAACATCATCGTTCATTCTATGAACTTTTTGCTCCGAATAAAGTTTCGATTTTTCTAAATAAAAACAATATTTACAACCTAGATTGCAATCCGGTCCAGAAGGCTTTACTAATATGGAAGTCAGTGGTTTATACATTTTAATTTTTATTTAATTACCTTGTAATTAGAACTTTGCCAAACTTTAAAACTTTGCCAAAGTTATAGTTTTCAGCATAATTCACCAGCGATTTATTTGCATTTTTCCGGTTGAAAAAGCGATTTATAAAATTCACCACCTTCTGTTAGATTGTTCCAATTTGCTTCTTTGCAGCTACCGGGTTTGAAAACTGCCGAAAGCTCATCTTTATCGCCCAAACTCCAAGCTATCCAACTAATTTTCATTTTGTTGGGATTGTCGCCATCAAAAATACTTAGCCATTTTTTTGAGCTTTCAAAATCGTGAAATTGCGAGCCATCAGCATGGGTAGTTCCCCACTCCGATACAAAAATAGGAATATGTTTGCTTGCTTCTTTAAACTCATCGTAGGTTTTGTGACTATATGCGTAGAAATGAAAAGCATACATAATATTTTTGTAGCTTAACGGTTTTTCTACGGCAGCCTTCAAATCGGAACTCCAACGCGGTGTGCCAACAATAATTATGCTTTTTTTATCTTTTTCTCGAATAATCGGAATAATTTCGTCGGCAAATTTGCCAATTTCTGCCCAAGTTGCTTCTTTTCCGTTGGGTTCGTTGCAAATTTCAAAAATAACGTGCTTTTTGTTGGCATGTTTATTTACAATGTGTTTCCAAAAAACTTTGGCATTTTCAATTTCAGTATTTGGATTTCCTTTTTCCAAAACGTGCCAGTCAATCATGCAATACAATCCTTTTTTTTCGGTTATATCAACCAATTTATCAATAAAATCGAGCATTTTTTGCGGCTCTTTTGCGTAGTTTTGTGTGTATAGAGCCAAACGCAAAACATCAATTTTCCAAACCGTAGCCAAGTGTTCGATAGAACTCTCTGTCATACAAGCCGGAAACCAGCCCAAACCATGCGAACTCATGCCTCTTAACTGAACAGGATTTCCTTTTTCGTCGCACAATTGCTTATCAATGAGCTGTAATTGTCCGTATTTTTGTATCGGCGTTTGTGCCAAAACTGCATTAAATATGAAGAATGCAATAAGTACAATTCCTATTTTTTTCATATTTTTAAAATTTAGTAAACTTATATTTTTTTATCAATTATGAATTATGAATTATTATAAAACAATTCAACAATTCAACAATTTAACAATTTAACAATTTAACAATTTAACAATTTAACAATTTAACAATTTAACAATTCATTTCGTTTTAAATTCGCCAAATTTGCCTGGAAGAAGCGTTAAATAATTGGATAATTCTTTTTGTAAATCCGCTATTTTGCTTGCTTGTTTTTTGTCATCAAACAAATTGATTTGCTCATCGGGGTCATCGGTTAAATTGTAAAATTGGTTCACATCATAATAATGTTTGTAACGCAAAGTAGAAGGATATTCGGCATCGCCGCCACCCGGCACAAGCATTAAATGCGAAAATGGCAAGTTGGGGTCGGTGTAATGATATTCTAATTTATTTTCGATGCGGAAATTGTTCCATTCATCAAGTTCTTTTTTTCGCTCTTCGTAAGTCCAGTTCATAGCAAATTCGGGGTAACGCAGCGCAATGTATTTGAAATTGTCTTTCAAAATACCACGCGAAAAACCCATTTCAAAATAAAGTGAAGTGTGTATTTCTTTTTGTTTTCCATTCAAGATTGGCAAGAAACTTTTTCCGTCAAAATTTTTAATTTCTTCCGGATTTCCGCCAGCCATTTCGTAAATGGTTGGGGCAAAATCAATGTTAGAAACCAAAGCTCTGTTATCGTTCCCGCATTGGAAACCGCCTTTCTTCCAAACAATCGAAGGGCTGCTTACACCGCCTTCATACACAGCACCTTTGGCATGTTGTCCGTTGTCGTTGAAAAAGAAAATAATGGTATTGTCTAGCTTTCCGGTTTCTTCCAATTTGGCAATCAGTGCGCCCAAAGCATCGTCAATCCAAAGCATATTTGCCACATCGTCGGGAATTTTACCGTTTTCAGCAAGTCCGGCTTCGATAATTCGCTTCTTGATGCTTTCTTTGTCGGGCAAAACATTGGGCGTTTTGTCTAAAATACCTTCGGAAGTAATTCGTCTGTCGCCATTCCAAGAGTTTTCGGCATTTGCTGGTCCGTGAGGTACTGTGGTAGCAAAATATAAAAAAGTAGTTTGGTCTTTTGTTTTATCTAAAAAATTGAGAGCTTTTTCTGCAACCCAGTCAATATTTTGAGTGCGTAAAATTTCTGGTCCTAAATAACTCGGATTGTCTTGATAATTACCACCCGAATAATCAAAACCGCTTTTTTTAAGCTCTGCACTAATCAATTCCGCGTTATTTTTCAGTACTTTTATAGCTTCTGGTGTGGTTGGGTCGGTATTTAAAGGTAGTTTTTTCCAAGCATCAACTTCTACAACGTGATTTTTTCCAAAAAATCCGGTTGTATAGCCTTGTTTTTTAAGTAAATGAGCAATAGTTTGCTGTCCCGAAACAATATAACTGTTCCATTGAACAACGGTTTGCCCGTCCATTTTTTTTGTAAAACTTGTCAGTTTTTGACTTTTTGAGCGACTGGCGTATTCGCCCGTTAAGCACGAGTAACGGCTTGGCGTACAAACCGATGAGCTAACATGCTGACCAAACATAACCGTTCCTTCCGCAGCCAATCTGTCCATATTGGGCGTTAAATTTTTTCCTTTTCCTTCGGGTAAACAATTAAACATGTATTTTTCCATATCATCGGCTATGAAAAACACGATGTTGGGCTTTTTTACTTCCGGTTGTGTAGGCGTTGGAATTATTTTAGTTTCTGTATTCATTCCTAATCCTAAAAACAAACTTGGCAGGGCAAGAAATCCTAATTTATTTGAAATTTTCATATTTAAAATTTACTTTAAAAATTTAACGTTGAGTGTTATATTTTAATCTATAAATATCTAAAAATCAATAATAAAACTGATTTTTTTAACTTTGCCAAAGTTTTAAAACTTTGGCAAAGTTAAGCTTTAAGTGAGCTTCATTTATTCATTTGAAGTGTTTTCTGTTTTTTACAACTGATTGAAAGCTTTTACATGCTGATTGATTTGCTTTATTTCAGCTTTTGTAAATTTTTCTGTCAGTTTGGTTTCAAATGCGGTTTGATGTTTCTTATTGATTACTTTTTTCTCTTCGGGCGTTTTACCTTTTGTTTCGGCTGCCGCACCTGCAAGTTTAGCTAAAAGAGCTTCCTTAAAAAAAGCAGCTTTGGTATCGTCAAAAGCCATTTTTTCTACCAAATACTTCGTTATGTTATCGGCCTTTTCAATTTGTTTTTTGTTAGGCGTTTGTGCAAACACCACAGAAATAGCCATTAAAAAGAAAACTGCACTTATTATTATTTTTTTCATGTTTGTTATTTTTTTATTGTTAAAATTATATTGCAAATAAAGATTTTTATTATCAATTTTTGGTTTGTATTCTATTCAAACTATTTTATTTTTAGTTCTATTAATCTACTTTTCGTTTATTTCGCTCAAAAGTTTGATTTGAGTTCACAAAAGTTGAATAATTAATACTCGTTTTGTTTTAAAATTTTTTTGCTGATTACTTCGTGCTCAGATATGATGCGTACTATAAAAATGCCGCTATTTATTTGAGGCGTGTGAATTGAATTTTCGTTTTCGAGCATTGAATAATACACTGTTTTTCCGGTAACATCAATTATTTCAAGTTTTGAACCTAATAATTTTGTATCAATTTTTACATTAAAATAAGTCGAAAATTTAGTTGGATAAATTTGAAACAATTCGCTATTTTCCAAATCATTAACGGCGGTTTGTTCATTTTCTACCGAAACAACAGTTAGCGAAAAAGGTTTTATTTCAATAATTTTATCCGTCTGGTTCGTAAGAAAATTTATATTTTTTTCTTGATAAACAGGTGAAATATAAGGACTTGAATGCCAATAACTCGAAATATCGGCAACACCTGTGTAGGTAAATAAATTGGTTAAATTGACTTGTGAAAAGCTTGTGCTTCCAATATTCAAAATAAAAATGCTTTCTTGCGTTTGGTTTTTGAATTTAAACGCATGAAGTGCCTCAACATTATTTACCACAATTGGATTTTGTGTTATGTTTATTTTTTGCATTTCGTTTTTTTGCCAAGCGGCTTTTGCCAACAAACTGTAAGCCATGCCCACAGCACCCAATTTCATATTGGTTTTGTTAATCATATTGGGGTCTTCGGTAATGTGGTGATAAATAAGGCTTTCGATTTTCGCACCTTTTTCTAACCAGCCCAAAGTCATGGCTGCGGCTCTCAATCCTGCCGCCCAAGTGTTTTCGGCATTGGGTTTTGTTGCCCCAAACTCAGTTATCCAAAGTTTTAAATCGTTGGGAACTAAATCGTAATCGGATTGAAGTTCGCGCGTGTAGGTAAAACCCTCACTGATAGCCACTTTTGCTGTTTGTTCGTTCGTTACCTGAGTTGGATTGCCATAACTTTCGTTGATGTAATGATGCTGAACAACGCCATAAATGTACGATTTCAATTCGGCATCTGAGTTTAACGCATTGAAAACCTTATTGTTCCAAAAATCTCTTCCTTCATTTCCGCCTTTTGTGGTTATAAGCAAAATTTTCAAATCTGGATATTTAAATTTTATCTGTTTTGAAACTTCCTTAGCATGAACAAGATACAAATCTGGATTTCCGCCATAAATAGCCGCATGTTCGTTGGTAAAATAAAATTCATTTCCTAACTCTATGGCTTCGGGAAATTTTCCTTTTGCTTCAAATTCGTTAAGCGCATCTAACATATCGTTTATTTTCAATTGAAGTGTTTCATTACTTTTAAGAATTTCATCAGAAGCAGTTAGCGAAATTCCGGTAAAAGGCGTTGGGCGAGCTAAATTTGCCACATAAATAATGCTTGTTTCTTGCGGCAAACCCTCGATAAGCATCTGAATTGTAAATGGATAATCGGAAGTTTTTCCACTATTTTCGATATAATTACCTGTTCGCCAATCCCAATAATTACCTATTGTTCCGGCTGGATAGCGAACCGTTCCGGGTTGCATTTGTTGTACCAAATTTAGAAAACTTTGATTTGTCCACGACGGACCTTCGGTTGAACGACCATTGTAACCGATTAAATTTGTTGGAATTTGGCGCGTTGAATTTTCAAGACTTAAACTAATTTGTCCGAAAGTAAAGTTTGAAAAGAAAATTAAAAGCAAAATTAGAGGTAAAATTTTTTTCATGCTGTTCGTTTTTTTTTAAAAAAAAAGAGGATATCAAAAAAGTGAACTTTGCCAAAGTTTGAAACGTTGGCAAAGTTGATAATCAGTAGATTACGATTTTTTTTAATCTATTCTATTGACATTTAAGATAGCTTATTTTTTTTTAGATTTGTTGCTGTTTAAAAAATTGTAAACTAAGTTTTTCCATTTTTTCGAGCACCGATTTGTATTCTTTATCGTCTGCCAAATTCTTAGTTTCGAGTGGGTCAGCCTGATAATCGTACAATTCTATATCCGTTACTAACTTTTCATCAAAAGCTTGTGTGCTTCTAAAATCGTTGTTTAGCCAAACAACATATCTATAACGCTCATTTCTAAAAGCGTAACCCATTCGTTTGCCGCGTGGAAATTGACTTACAGCAAATTCTTTTACCGAATTTTTTTCACCTTTTAAAATAGGAAGTAAGCTTTTGCCAGCTAAAATTTTAGGTTTCTCTAAGCCTGCTAAGTCGCACAATGTTGGGAAAATATCAACAAATTCGGTTGGCGAATTATTAACTGATGCTTTTATGCCTGTACCTGCAAAAATTAATGGCGAACGTGTAGATTGTTCATAATTAGTGTGTTTGCACCAAATTCCATGGTCGCCTAAGTGCCAACCGTGGTCGCCCCAAAGTACAATAATGGTGTTTTCGGTCAGATTTAAGCTATCGAGCGTATTTAAAAGTTTTCCTATTTGTGCATCGATGTACGAAACTGAGGCGTAATAACCGTGAATTAGTTCACGTTGTTTAGCTTCGGGCATCAAATCGCTTTCAATATCGGAATAACTTTCCAATGGCGGAATGTCGGTATAAGAGCGCAATTCGTGCGAATTGTGGTAAGCATAAAGCGGGCTATTTTCGGCAGCTCTTTGATTTTCAGCCAATTTAATTTCTTCACGCTTGTACAAATCCCAATATTTTTTAGGTGCAACAAACGGCAAATGCGGACGTTTAAAACCAACTGCTAAGAAGAATGGTTCTTTATTTTTTGATAAATTTACCAGTTTATTTTGAGCAGTTAAACCAATTACGCCATCTACATAAGCATTGTCCGGCACGTCTTCGCACTCGGTTGAAGGTTTTATAAAATCGAGAGTGTAACTTATTATTCCATAGTTCTTTTTGCCTTTTTCTTCAGCTTCTTTCATATATTTTTCAGCCAAAGCACGAGTTTCGGGATTTTGATAATAATGTAAAATAGGAAGCGGAAAGTTTTTATTGTAAAGACTTTCATCGCCCTCAAATAAAAAATTATCGCTCCACGAAACTACATCGCTGCCTTCATCAACACTTCGGCTGTCGTAAATTTTTCCGGTTCCGGTAGCAAAATAACCCTTGCTTTTAAAATATTGCGGAAGTGTAACAATATCAGGGTTTTTATCGCGAATAAGGGTTTTTAAATCCCAAATTTTGGTATAATCAGGTCGTGTTCCGGTTAATAAACTTGCACGAGAAGGCGCAGAAACAGCCTGTTGGCAATGATTATTGGCAAAAACCACGCCCATTTTTGCTAAGCGGTCAATATTAGGTGTTTTGGCAAAATTATCGCCAAAAGAGGTAATATTGGGTTTTAAATCATCTACGGCAATGAACAACACATTTTTTTGTTGTGCCACAGTCCAAATTGGCATACCAAGTAAAGCCAACGAAAGCCCTTTTTTTAGTAAGTTTTTCATATTTTATATATTTTAAATGTTTATTTTTATTTAAAAAAAACTTAGAATTTATATCTTTTTGTAACTATTCAGCATCTCTAAATATCCGGTAATCTTTTATTTCTCGCAGAGTTTCGCAGAGATATTCATTCAAAAAAACAGACATAAATAGTTAATTTATTGATAATTACAAGTTTCATTTCAAACACTATTTAACGAATTGCGAGTAATTTGTATAGAATTTGATTGTTTTTTGTAAATTTCACGAACAACATTTGAGAATTTCTGTTTTGAAAATTATCCCACGAAAAGGAATGTTTTCCTGTTTCTAAGTCGTTGGCTTTAATTTCATCTATTTTTTTTCCAATAAAATCAAAAATTTCAATTTGAATATTCGATTTTTCGTATAAATTAACCTCAAAATTTACAAAATCTGATGCCGGATTTGGATAAATAGTAAAATCGTTAAACATTTCTTGTTCTAAATCTTCAATTCCAGTAGAATTGTTTCCATCTAAAAGTACAAAAGCAGTTGAAAGAGCAGGCAAATCAATTAAAACTCCACCACTTTGTTCGCACGCGAAAGCTTTTACATTTTCGTAATCTGTTGGACCACTTACCGTTTGGTTGTTGTAACCGTTTATAAAAAGTTTTCGAGAAAAGCTACCATCGTTTGTGTCGCCGGTAAGCAAATACCAATAATATTTTTGTCCGGCTACGAAATTTTTAGAATTAATTTTAACTGTTTTTTTAGTTAAACTTCTATTAACCAAAATAATACCAGCTTGTCCGCTCGAAAAAGACGAAGTAAAAGCAACCAAATTGTTGTCGGAAGAAGTGCAAGCAATCATTTTATCGCCAAAAAATTTCTGGAAATAATATTGATAAAAAAATGCCGGACGCGGCTGAAAAGCAGAAAGTCCCTCGTCGGCTAATTCTTTGTCGCCAGTAAAAAGTCCGTGAGTGAGTGCATCTTGATATTTCCAAACCAAATTCCAGCGAGTTGCCAAGCCATAGCCCGATTTTATGATGTTTCCGAGTGTAATAACTCCAAACATTCCACTTAGATAGGAAACTTTTTGACCTGAAAGTTCGTAATTCATGTTCCACTCAGTAAGCGCAACAGGCAAATTAGAAAATCCGTATTGATTTAATTTTGAGCGAACTGCATCAATTGGTTCGTTGGCAGCATCGCCCAAAGCCAACACTTGGGCATAATTTCCATTTTCATTTTTTTGCCCGAAATATTCGTGTACAATCAGAAAATCAGCCACATTTCCTACTTTTTGAATTACCTCATCGTTCCAAGTGTATTTTTGGTTGTCGCTGTAACAAACAGCACCTAATTTAATGGTTGCGCCAATTTCATTTGCCGCTTTTCGCATCGAATCGGCAAAAACTTTAAAATGTTCGCCATACAAAGTTCCGGTTTGAAATCGGGGTTGCTCGTCTTTGTTTTGGGTAACATCAATTTCGTAGCCTTCTTCCCATGCGCCATAATTTTCGTTGCCAATTTCCCAAAATTTAGTTTTTCCGTTGTCGTATCGAACCCAATCGGCAGCCAAATGGGCTGCCACAGCCACCGGATTTTGGCTTGTTCCGTAGCGTGCATAGCTATAATTAACAACGTTTATTCCTGCCGAATTTGTTTGTTCGCACAAATTGTAAAAATTTTCATTCGACATAAAGTTTGGTTCATTGCTCATGCCCCATTTGAATTTGGTAACCGAAGCATCGGCGGGTGCTCCATCTGTTTCGTATCTGTTCCAATAAAAATAATTTGAACCCGAACCTGCCGGATAGCGTAAAATATTGGGATTTAAGTTTTTAATGTTTTTCAACAGCGTTGGATTGGAATAATAATTTCCATAAAATTGGCTTACACAATGCCCATACAAATAAGGACTTATTTTGGTTATTTCATTTCCAAAATCAAAAGTTACATTTACGTTGGACGGATTTGTTGTTTTTGTAACATTTCCATTTATAGGTATTTCGGCAGCCTTTGGTTGCCACGATTCCATAAAAAAATGTTCTTGCGAAAAAGTTTGTACCGAAAAAGAAATGCAAACAACTAGTAAAAAAATATTCTTCATAATTTTAGTTTAAATGATTTGAAATTTCATTCAAAATAAAACTAAAATCAATTAAAACAGGTTTATTTTTCATTCAAATAATTTTGTTTTTAGTTCAATTAAAATTTAGTTGAAAAAAAAATTGTTCCAAATTTTATTGCCCTTTTTATTAAAAAGTAACAATTAATAGAACTTTAAACAAACCTTTTTTTTAGTCTGTAACATGGATAAAACGCAACGAATTTTGATTTTTGTAAAAAAAAGTGTACTTTTGCATTATCTAAAATAAAGAAACATGAATAAAAATAAGCACATACGATTCGACTGGGCAATAAAAAGGTTGTTGCGTCAAAAAGCAAATTTTGATGTATTGGAAGGCTTTTTGTCCGAATTACTTAAATTTGATGTCAAAATTCAAGAAATCATAGAAAGTGAAGGCAATAAAGAAGATGAAAATGACAAATTTAATCGTGTAGATTTATTGGCAAAAGATGAAAACAACGATTTAATATTGATAGAGGTTCAAAACGAGCGAGAACACGATTATTTTCACCGAATGAATTACGCTCAAGCAAAATTAATTACCCAACACATAGCCGCAGGTGATAATTATGAAAAAATTAAAAAGATATTTTCCATAAATATAGTATATTTCAAACTAGGGCAAGGTGATGATTATGTGTATGTTGGCAAAACTCAGTTTAGAGGTTTGCACCAAAACGATATTTTGCAACTGAGCGAAAAGCAAAAAAAACTTTACACAGCAAATGAGGTTTCTGATTTGTATGCCAATTATTACATTATCAAAACCAACAATTTCGACGATGTAGCCAAAGATACGCTCGATGAATGGATTTATTTTTTTAAAAACAGCGAAATACGCGACGAATTTAAAGCCAAAGGCTTGCGCGAAGCCAAAGAAAAACTAAGGATAGACAACTTAGGTGGCTACGAAAAAGAAAAATACGACAATTACATAAAAGAACAACGCATCAGAGCCAACGAAATAGAAAGTGCTGTATATGACGAAATTCAAAAAATAGAAAGCAAGCTTTTGCCACAAATAGAAGAAGCGCAAAAACTAATAGAAAAAGAACGCAGGCAAAAGGAAGAAGCTCAAAAACAAAAAAAAGAAGCCTTAGCAAAAGAATATCAAACACGCATATTGTTAGCAAAAACCATGATTAAATTCAATATTCCAATTGAAAATATTATGGAATCAACTGGCTTAAATAAAGAAGAAATTGAAAAAAATTAATCGGTATTATCTTTCTTCAAATATTTGCTTGGACTTACGCCAAAGAAATTTTTAAAAGAAGTGCTGAAATATTTAGGGTCGGAAAATCCGGTGTTGTAAGCCACATCAGTAATAGAAAAGCGTTCTTCTTTAATAAATTCGGCAGCTTTTTTGAGGCGAATAATTTTTATAAAATCCTGAGGCGAATTATTGGTCAACGCTTTTAATTTTCGGTACACCACCGGACGGCTCATAAATAATTCGTGGCAAAGAACTTCAACCGAAAATTCAGAGTTGTCCATGTGTTTATTCACAATAGCATAAGCTTTCTGTATAAAGTCATTATCCAGTTTGTTTTTATACGAAACAACGGGTTCTTTCTCATCGGGCTTGTTGAACTTATCTTTTAGAATTTTACGCGATTTTATTAAATTGAACACTTTTGAGCGTAAAATTCTTAAATCGAAAGGTTTTTCAATATAACTGTCTGCGCCCAAATCGTAACTGCTTATTTTTGTTTCCGAGCTAGCCAAAGCCGTAAGTAAAATAATTGGAATATGTGATGTTTCTACATTTTCTTTTAGTGTGGCACAAAGCGTAGTTCCGTCCATTTCGGGCATCATTACGTCCGAAATAATTATATCCGGCTCTTTTTCTTGCACTATTTCTAAGGCTATTTTTCCATTTGAGGCTTGCAAAATATTAAAATCATTTCTAAATTCATTGGTTAAAAACAATAAAATTTCTTCGCTGTCGTCCACAATAAGCATTGTTGGTAGTTCTTCATTTTCAAATTGTTGGCTTTCAGTTTCCTCGTAAGGAACAATCACTTTCTGCTGAAAAACTTTTTCAGAGGTTTTTGATTCAATGTATGGACTTTGAACGATTTCACTTGCTTCAAAATGCTTATTTCCAAGCAAAAGTTTTAACGAAAAACACGTACCTTCGTTTTCTTTGCTGGTAAATGACACCTTACCTTTGTGTAAATCAATATTTTGCTTTACAAGCAACAAGCCAACACCACTACCGGTTTCGCTCGAATTGATGGCGTTGCTTGCCCGATAGTAACGTTTGAAAATGTCTTTTTGCTGTTTTTCGGGTATTCCGATGCCGTCGTCTGTAAAATCGATTTGCAAGTCATTTTTCTTTTTTCGTACTTGAATTTCAATCTTTCCATTTTCTTTTGAGTATTTTATGGCATTGGAAAGCAGATTGTAAAAAACTTTATCAAATTTATTTCTATCGTACCAAATTACAATTTCGGGTTCTTCCGAAATAATTTCGATTTTTAATTTCTTTTTTTCAATCAAAGGTTCAAAATAAGAAACCGTTTTTTTCAAATGTTGCATAATATCGTGCTTATCGATTTGCAATTGCAGTTTTTTTAGTTCACCTTTTTGGAAATCAAGAAGTTGTGAAAAATGATTTGAAAGTTTATCCACGTTGTTTAAGGCTATTTGAATTAATTTTTTATCCAAATTGTTTATATAATCTTTTGAATCTAAGCTCATTAATGGCGATTTAATAAGCGTTAGCGGTGTTTTCAAATCGTGGGCAATATTGGTAAAAAATTGTATTTTTTCAGTAGAATGTTTGTCTTGCAATTTGATTTTTGAAAATTGAAATATCCAATAAATGATGCCTGTAATTATCAAAAAATAAATAAGATAAGCCAAATTTGTTTGCCAAAATGGTGGGCGAACAATGATTTTTAAGGTTCTGATTTCAGAATTCCATTCGTTTTCAATATTCGAGGCTTTTATTTTAAAAGTATAAGTTCCGTGTGGAATATTTGTGTAGCTAATATTGGCAATTTGACTTGCCGGTTGCCATTCATTTTCAAAGCCTTCAAGTTTCCATGTGTAGCTATTTTTTGATGAATTGGTATAATTTATTCCTACCAAATGCAGCGAAAACGAGTTTTGAGAATATTCCAATTCTATTTCTTTGGTATCGTTAATGTGCTTATTGAGTGGGCTTTTGGGCGAATTGAAAAGTACACTTTTGTTTGAGATTTTAAAATCGGTAAAGAAAATATTCGGTTTTATGGTAATTCTTTTAATTTGCGAAGGAAAAAATTTTACAATTCCTCCTTTTCCGCCAAAGTACAATTCGCCATTTTTGCGTTTAAGAGCTGCACTATAATTAAATTCTTTAATTTCTAAACCGTCCGACTGGTCGCAATTAGTAAA
>DZBP01000206.1 GCA_022729915.1 Draconibacterium orientale
TATAAAAAACAATCAGATAGTCAAGTAGTTATAAGTTCGTAAAGTAGAATTAATGTTTAATGTTTAATGTTTAATGGTTAATGGTTAATGTTTAATGTTTAATGAAAAAGAAAAACATTAATCGTTAATCGTTGAACATTAATCATTAAAAAAACACTTCCCAACGTTCCGTTTAGGAACTTGGGAACGTATGCAAATGGCAGTGATACGATGACTTGGGAGTCATCGTATCACTAAAAACAGACGTTTCCATGTCCCTAATCGGGACGATGGAAAGTCTTTTGAAAACTTCCGGTAAGTTTGTTTTAAAAGGGATAGCCAATACTAAAATTGAAATTAAAATTGCTTCTGTCGGTATTGGACGATTTCCAAGCCCATTTGCTACCTACCAAAACAGGGTCGAGTAATTTAATTCCCAAATCTATCCGAATAATAAAGAAATCGAAATTGAGCCTTATCCCTACACCTGTGCCAACAGCTATTTCCTTATAAAAACGATTGAACTCGAAATTTGCTTGGTCTTTGAATTTACTATCGGAAAGCGACCAGATATTTCCGGCATCAATAAACAAAGCACCATCAATTTTACTGATAATTTTAAATCTATTTTCTAAGTTTACTTCTATTTTCATATCGGCATTCTGAAAAATATTGTTGTACGAAACCGAAGGCTCGGTGCTTAATACTTCTTCGGCATTGAGCGAGCCAGGACCTAAACGCTTTGGGGGCCACGCTCTTATACTATTAGCTCCTCCAGCATAATATTGTTTTTGAATGGGCATAAAATCCAGATTTCCATAAGGTATTCCAACTCCTATCAAACCTCTGAAAACTAATTGCTGATTGTTTGCCAGCACTTTGTATTTGCGGTACTCAAAGTCTAACTTTACAAACTGAAAGTATGGAAGACCGAAAATACTTTTGGCATATCTATCCGAATAAGGAATTTGTGCTGTACCCAAATCTAAAGTTGAATTAAGTCCCGCAAGCAGATTGCCAGAAGCCTCAATGCCAAAACGTAAAAAATAAGCATTGTCGTAAACGGTTTGGTTGTGGTTGGTAAATAAATATTGATAATTCAAACCCAAAATGATGTTGTCGAAAAAAGAAGACCAAATGTCGTTTTTGAACACAAAATCGATGTATTCTTCTCTGATATTGAAAACTTTGGTAGTAGAAAACTCCGCTAGTGAAAAGAAATGCGAAGCGTATTCGCTCGTTTGCCATTTGTAACCGTAGCCAAAAGTAGAAATAAGGTTTGTGTAGTCGTAACGTTCTTGGTAATCGGCATTGATAAAAAGATTGGTTTTGGGTTTGTATTTATTATCGAAACGGTCTAACTTTACAGGCAATAAAAATCGGGGTGATAAGAATTTAGGAAACAACAGATTAATATTTCCACCAATAATATTTACTTTAAAGATTTCGCGAACTCCATTTTTTTCGATGTAAATATTCTCACGGGCTGCTTTTGTGTTAATATCCAAAGCAATCGCTTTACGCCAGAGGTTTAGGTTTTTGTAACCAATATTGGCTGCTGCGCCATAATCGCCATAAGACGAAATGTTTGCTTCACCTTCGAGGCTATACGATTGTTTTATAGCCGGAGTAAGTTTTATTATACAATCGAGCATTCCGTAAGAATCTTCGGTATCGCGAATAAAACCATGCGAAGTTGTATTTTTGAATCCAATGTTGATGAGTTTAAATGTGTGTAAGTTGTTCAAATACAAATAAGTTTTTTCAACATCGTCGAAGTTATACAAGCTATCTCCTTTTATGTACAAGCCTCTAAGAATTACATTGGGGTCAAAAACAGATTTGCCTTTGTAATGAAAAATGATGCTATTGAATTTCAATTTGTCAAAACTATCGAGATATTCTTTGCCTGCAACCAGCTCGTCGCGTGGGTCGTAACCTAAGTAAACATGTAGGTTGTTAATTTTGAATTGTTTGTGATACGAAGCCACTTGCTCATCGTTACCATTTGGGCTAAGAATCGAAAGTTTGAGTTTTACCTTTTTGTCTAATTTATTGGTGTCGGCATAAAATCGAATGTGTTCTTTCTGAAATAAAAAGTAACTGTTCGATTTTAAATATTTGGTAATTCTAAGTCGTTCGTTTTTCAAAAGGTCGGAATCGAAAATAATGCCTTTTTTTATTTTCAGGTTTGCCGAATCTTTTATTAGAAGTTTGTAAATGTTTTCGTTTTCTATTTCGTAGTAAAAAGAATCGATAACGTAAGGTTCGTTCACTTGAACTCGGTAGGTAAGCCACATTTTTCGGTCAATTATTTCGAACGAATCGGTTACTGTTGCATAATAGTATCCTTTTGTTTTTAGGTAGTTAACGATGTTTTCTTTGGTTTTGTAGTTGTCGTAATCATTAAAAACGGCTAAAGGCTCACCAATTTTCAAAAGCCAACGAGTAATATAGAATTTATTACGTGGCTCTTTGTTTTTAATTTGTCGGCGTGCGTTTTTTTTATTGTCTTTGGGTAAGCGTTTTATTTCGCGCAATGCTTCTTTCTGTGGGGTTACTGTGTTATAAAAATATACAGGAACCGGCAAACCAAACAATAATTTATTTGTTTTGAGACGATAATATTTCTTTATTTTCTTTTTTTCAATGTTTGACTTTTCGGTATCGAAATTTTCGAAATGAATGTTTTGTTTGTAAAGCCAATAATCGTTAGGTGCTAAGTATTTTGTAGGTGTACACGACGATAAGGCAACAATTAAAATTGCCAACACAGAAGCATATTTTGATGCGAAAGTAATATAATTTGTTTTTGTATTCAAGAATTTATTTATTTTTTAATAGTTTTGCAAAGTAATATAATTTAACAAAATAATGGAAACTTTTGGGAATTAAAATTTAAGCACACGTGCTATTTAATTTGGTTTCCCAGAAAAAACTTTATAAGAATCTACTTTTTTATTTTTCTCGCAGAGTTTCGCAGAGAACTACGCAAAGTTTCGCAAAGTTATTCATTCGGGTATATTTAATAAGTAAGAAGGCAAAATTAGTTTATAGTATAATTTTATTTCGTCTTTGTGTGCTTTGTGGTTAACCAATTAGTATAGAACCACAAAGAACACAAAGTATTTTCACAAAGAACACAAAGAAATAGTATAAACTAATTTCAAACAGCTGCTTATAAGAAATTAATTTAGAAATAATTACGAGTTTTCTTTCTAACACTATATAACAATCAATAGAAACAATTATGATATTAATCCTTCACTCGCTCGAAGAAATAAACGAAAAGGCTGTTTCGTTTTTGAAGTACATTCAATTTGAGGAAAAATATAAAAATAGCAATGTAATTGCATTTTATGGTAAAATGGGAGTTGGCAAAACTACTTTTATTAAAGCAATATGTAGCGCATTAGGCGTAGAAGATGAGGTGAATAGTCCTACCTTTGCGCTTATCAATGAATATTTTACAGCTAAGCAAGAGTCGATTTATCATTTCGATTTTTACCGAATCAATTCAGTAGAAGAAGCTTTTGACTTTGGCTACGAAGATTATTTTTACAGCTCAAATTTCTGTCTGGTGGAGTGGCCCGAACTTATAGAGAATCTTCTTCCTGAGCATCATATCAAAGTACAAATAACTGAAAACGAAGACGGAACGCGTACATTAACGGTAGATTAGTAATGTTAAAAAAAAACTCTACGAGGAAATGATAATGCAGATTCTCGCAGAGTTTTTTTCTAACTATAAATTATGTTTCGTTTAAATTCCTTTGGTTTTTTCCAAATTTTCATCAAACAAAAGCCTAGCGTTTGTGGAGAAGTACAATATTTTCGACGTGATGCGTTTGTGGAAACATATCAACGGGCTGCACTCTGATTACTTTGTATTGCTCATCGAGCAATGCCAAATCGCGAGCTTGAGTAGCCGGATTACAGCTAACATACACAATGCGTTCGGGTTTTGCGTAGAGCAAGCCATTGATAACGTTTGGGTGCATTCCGGCACGAGGCGGGTCTAAAATAACCACATTCGGTTTGCCATGCTTGTTGATAAACTCGTGGGTAAGAACATCTTTCAAATCGCCTGCAAAGAAACGAGTGTTTTGAATGTTGTTGAGTTTTGCATTTATTTTAGCGTCTTCGATGGCTTCGGGAACGTACTCTACACCAATCACTTTCTTGGCATTGCGAGCTACAAAGTTGGCTATGGTTCCGGTTCCGGTGTATAAATCGTACACAATTTCATTTCCGGTGAGTGCTGCAAACTCGCGTGTTTTTTTATACAACTCGTAAGCTTGTTCCGAGTTGGTTTGGTAAAAGGATTTGGGTCCTATTTTAAAACGCAATCCTTCCATTTCTTCAAAAAAATGGTCGTTACCTTTGTAGCAAACAACTTCTTGGTCGGTAATGGTGTCGTTGGCTTTTTGGTTTATAACGTACATGAGCGATGTGATTTGCGGAAATTGTTGCAACATAAAATCGAGCAAAGCTTCACGTTGTTTTTTGTTTTCTTTGAAAAAAGTAACAATCACCATCAACTCTCCGGTGGTGGAAGTGCGTATGATGAGCGTTCGCAAAAAGCCTACATTGTTTCTAAGGTCGGCAAATTCGAGGTTGTGAGCATCGGCATAATTTTTAATGGCAAGTCTAATGGAATTGGACGGTTCTTTTTGCAAATAACACTGGTTGAGGTCTAAAATCTTGTCGAAACGAGCAGGAATATGAAAACCTAAGGCGTTCATGTTTTCGCCTTCGTGGGGCAAATCTTTTTCATCTTCCAAAAGCCAGCGTTGATTAGAGAAAGTAAATTCGAGTTTGTTGCGATAAAATTTATCGTTAGCCGAAGCTAAAATAGGATTTATTTCGGGCAATTCGATTTTTCCGATGCGTGTGAGATTGTCCACTACTTGTTTTTGTTTGTAAAACAGTTGAAGACTGTAAGGCATATTTTGCCATTTGCAACCGCCACAAACGCCAGAATGTTCGCAAAAAGCATCGATTCTTTTTTCGGAATACTTATGAAACTTAACAGCTACACCTTCGCGGTAATTTTTTTTCTTTTTGGTTATTTGCACATCAACTACATCGCCCGGAACTACATGGCTTACAAACACAACCATGTCGCCATGTTTGGCTATTGCCTTGCCTTCCGAGCCTGCGTCGATTATTTCTAAATTTTCAATTACCTGTATGCTGCTTCTAAATGTTCGTTTCATTTTAGTTGTTTAAAATAAAATAATGTTAAGCACTTGTCTGTTTTATTTAGAGCAAACCTTTGTGTAATCAAATAAATTTTAGACACTTGGCAAAAATATACAATTAAATTTAGTTCGCTCCCAAATTAAAGTGCAAAAGTATTATTTTTTGGATTATAATTTCAAACTATTTTTGTTTTTTTATTAATTGACTTTAGATTGAGGGAGATTGAGGGAGATTGAGGGAGATTGAGGGAGATTGAGGGAGATT
>DZBP01000207.1 GCA_022729915.1 Draconibacterium orientale
AAAAAAACGTTGTCATACTAAATTGTTTTAAAAACTTTGAAATTGAAATTTGTAATTATTTGATTTATAGTTGATAATTTTCAAATTAATTCATTTTCAAATATTCAAATTAGTATAAATAACTATGGTATTTATACCGTAGAGCAAAAACAACACATAGCCCACACTATTTAGGACTAAAATCACTATTTTAAGTTCTCAAAATTTGGCAAGCCAATAAAAAAAACTAATTTTGCGCAAAAAATATAAAGTAAAAGATGCAGAAAAAACTAAATATCATCTCTTTAGGTTGCTCTAAAAATCTTGTAGATTCAGAAAACTTGAGCACACAAATAAAAAACGGAGGTTGGCAAGTAGAATTTGATAATTTCAACTCCGATGCCCGCACTATTGTGATAAATACATGCGGTTTCATTCACGATGCAAAGGAAGAATCCATTAATACCATTTTGAATTTTATTTCAGCCAAAAACGAAAAAAAAATAGAGAACCTATATGTAATGGGTTGTTTATCTGAGCGTTATAAAAAAGAATTAGAAAAAGAAATACCCGAAGTAGATTCCTATTTTGGTGTAAATAATATTCCAGATATTTTAAAGAAATTAAAAATAGACTATAAAAAGGAATTAATTGGCGAGAGAAACATTTCAACTCCAAAGCATTATGCCTATTTAAAAATATCAGAAGGTTGCGATAGAAAATGTTCGTTTTGTGCCATTCCTTTGATAAGAGGAAAGCATGTTTCGCTCTCCATCGAAATATTAAAAAAACAGGCAGAAAATTTGGCTCAGCAAGGTGTAAAAGAACTCATTTTGATAGCTCAAGATTTATCGAGCTACGGATTTGATATTTACAAAGAGTACAAACTTGCCGAATTGCTTGAAGAATTAGTAAAAGTAGAGGGTATAGAGTGGATTCGATTGCATTATATTTATCCGGCTAATTTTCCTGAAAAGGTAATTGAAGTAATGAAAAATGAGCCTAAAATATGCAAATACATCGACATTCCGGTACAACATGCTAGCACTAAGGTACTTAAAAACATGAGGCGAGGGCATACCAAAGAATCTACTTTGGAGCTAATTCAGAAATTTAAAACCGAAATTCCCGAAATTGTGCTACGTACTACGGTTTTGGTAGGTTTTCATGGCGAAGAGCAAGTTGATTTTGAAGAGCTTAAGCAATTTGTTGCAGATGTGAAATTTGATAGACTTGGTGTTTTTACTTATTCCGAAGAAGAAGGGACTTATGGTGCTAAGAAATTTAAAGATTCTATAAATCAAGAACTTAAATTGCAACGTGCCGACCAGATTATGGCAATACAACAAGCCATTTCACTAGATTTGAATTTTGCAAAAATAGGTAAAACTTTAAAAGTTATCATAGACCGCAAGGAAAATAACCTTTTTATCGGAAGAAGTCAATTTGACTCACCAGAAGTTGATAATGAGATAATTATTGAAAATTCGATAATCGAATTGGAAGTAGGCAACTTTTATAATATAAAAATTACTAAAGCTGAAGAATTTGATTTGTTTGGCGAAATCTGTTAACTAAATCATCAAAACAATGTTGAAAATGTTTTTTGTCGAGGTTTTCAAAACCTATACAAAAAACATTTTTTTAATTACATAAAACTACCGTAAAACTTTCTTAGAAACCACTCTACTGTTAAAAGTAATAGTATTAAAAAGAATATCCATTTAAAATTGATAAAGCTCAAAAGTTTCTCTTCGCTGTGATAAACTGGTTTTATTTTATTGTTTTGAATAATTTCTTGTGCAAGTGCATCTAACTGGTTTTTATAAAACAATTTCCCATAATTTTGATTTGCTAATTGATATAGAACTTTATGGTTGGCTTGCAAATTAGCGGTTTCCACATCAAGTGGCATCACTAAAAATTTATCGGAATACTTGAAAATTTCTTTTTCCAACTCTGCTTTTGCTGTAAAGGAATATTGACCAGTTGGCAGCAATCCTGCATTCAGATTGTAGGTTTTATCGCTTTCATTTTCAGGCTGATTGAAAGTATATTCGTAAACTCTATTGGCAGAATCTTTAATTTGTAAGCTTACTTTTGCTCCCGAAACTGCTTCATAGCTTTGATTATATACTTGTGCTTGAAATTTTATGTGTTGATTTTCGGTGAAAATACGTTCTGTTTTTACAATAAAACGCTCTTTTTTAACCTTTAGAGCTAAATATTGAATGATTTTTCCCATAAATTCGCTAAACAATTCGTGCGTTTCATTTTGCTTGAAATCGTTCAAACGCCAACGCCAAATGCCTTCACCCATAATAAATGCGGCTTTTTGTGTTTCATCAGCTGATTTAACAAACAGAATAAGAGGCTTTTGTGTAGCAATTCCTTTCATTTTCTGAAAAAGATAAACTTCACTTTGTGCCGACAAATTATAATCGGCAAAATGTGTAAGCAAAGGTGCCGAATTTTCAATAAATTTAGAAAGCTGTTTGCTTGTTTCAAAAAGTTTAAATTGTTGATTCACAAAAGCGGAGCTCTCTTCAAATGAATTTTTGTGTTGGCTCACCCTCAAATCCATTTCAGAAGTAAACGAATTAAGTGCCAAAATGTCAGTTTGAGCTCCCAAAATGAAAAGAGTTGGGCGATTTTCTTTTTTTATTTGATTTAAGATATCAGGTATTTTGTTTTGAAAAGACGGAAGCTGATGAAGTATTACCAAATCGAAAGCTTTTAGATTGGCTTTGACGTTGCCGGCAAATTCAATTGTAGTTTCGTAATTTTGTTGGTTATCTAATACTGAACGAATTGCACCTAAATCGGGGTGAGGAGAATTGGCTAAAATCAAAATTTTCTGCTTGTTATCAAGTACATCTACAATGATAGTTTTTGTGTTGTTTTTGATATTTTTTTCTCCTTCGAGGGCTTTTATCGAAATTTGATATTGTTGTAAGCCTTTTTTGTCGGCAAGTAGTTCGGCATCAATTGTTTCTATATAATTATTTCCTGATATTTTTACACTTTTAGTTAAGAGTCGTTTTCCGTTATTTGTTATCGTAACTTCAGTTTCTTTTCCATTTAATTTATTGGCTAACAGCTCGATACGTATAGGAAAAGTATTTCCTGTAAAGGCTATTTTATTGGCTTTTATGTCCGAAACAAAGGCATCTTTTTTTATAGAAGTATCGCCCAAAGCTATGGAATAAATAGCTGAATTTAAGCCATTTGTAGAATAAATAGGATTTTTTCCTTTGTTGTAAATTCCATCACTTGCTAAAATGATTGCTCCTAAGTTTCTATTTTCGTAACGAACCGAAATTTCTTCCAACATTTCAGAGATATTTGTCTGTTTTTCAGTAAATAAGAAACTATCGGATTGTATTAATTTTTCGCCAAATGTATATTTTATAATTTCAAAATCATTTGCAATTTTGCCAAAAAATTTATCTTCCAATTCTTTAATATACTCATTTTTAATTTTAAGTGAATCAGAATTTGAAACTAATGACTCTGAATTATCTTGAGCAAATACTAAAATGGGTTTTTCTACACTGTCGCTAATGTATTTGAGCATTGGCGATATAAGTAAGAAACTGATTGTAAATACTATAACAAATCGAAAAGCCGAGAGCATATAAATTTTCCATTTTTTCGTTTCAAAAAATTGCCTATCTTTTCGGTAAAATAAAAAAGAATAAACAAAGGCAATTAATAAACATAAAATCATAAACCACAAGCTATTAGCCGAAGTTATACTTATGTTGAGTACAAAAAAACTATATATTGAATTGGGTATAAAATTCATCGCACTTAAAAAATCAATTTAAACTAATATACTAAATTATAATTAGTTCTGAAATAAGAATAATTAAATAATATATTCAAAAAAGTATTATTCGCAAATTTATAAAATAAATTCTACATTTAGTAGTTTTTATTAAAAAATGGAATTTAATTTGCAATTTAAATAAAATAAGGAAAATTTGAGTTTCATTTTGTAATTGAACAAAAAAATAAATTAAAAACGAATTTAAAAACAAATAAACCATGATTTACAGACTATTAACACTATTTTTTCTGGTAGCTTGGACTAATTTGCAAGCACAATACAAAATAGATTTTAAAATAAAAGGAGCAGAACAAAAAGAGGTTCAATTTGGATACTATTATTCTGATAAACAATATATTCTGAAAACATTGAAAGCTGACGAAAAAGGAAAAGTTGTGTTTGAAGACAAACAAAAGCTACCTCGTGGTTTGTATATGGCTGTGCTTGATAATCAAATGTATTTTGATGTGTTAGTTTCTGACGATCAGGAATTTAGTATGGAGTGCGACACCAATAATTTGACCAGTAGCATGAAAGTAAAAGGCTCGACTGAAAATGCGCTTTTTTATGAGTTTCAGCAAGAAATTATAAATCCGGTGCAAGAACGTGGCAAATTGTCAGTTCGATTGTACGATTTGCCAAAAACTTCAGATTCTGTGGCAATTATTGAAAAAAGAATTGCCGAAATTAATACCTTGACTGATAATGCATGGAAAAAATATATTCAAAAATCAGGCAATAGTTTTTTATCTAATTTATTAACAGCATTTAACGGCGAACCCGAATTTTCTTACAGCAACGAAGTTTTCTTTGAGCACATCAATTTTGCTGATAGTGGTTTGGTGCGTTCTCCAGCTCTAAATAGAGTGTGTAAGTTGGTGTTAGCCAGAAATTTAAATGCAAACAAACCCGTTCCTATTATGAAAGGAGAAATAGTTCGCTTACTCGAAAAATCGACTGCAAATAAAGAAGTATATGGTTATGTTTTTACGCATTTTTTAAATTTTTTTCATTCTTTTCAGCGTGATGGTATTAACGAACTATTTGTATTTCTGCACGATGAATATATTGCAAAAGAAAAAACTCCTTGGTTTGACGATAAAGCAAAAGCTCAAATAAAGGAAGAAGCCGATATTTTTAGATACAGCATGATAGGAAGCAATGCTTATGACGTTAATTTAGAGAGTATTAGCGGAGAGCAAATTGCTTTGAATTCTCTCGAATTTGAGCATATTTTTGTATTTTTTTGGAGTACAGGTTGCGGACATTGCGAGGAAGCATCAAAAGTTCTTAGAGATTTTATGGTTCAAAACAAATCGCTTGATTTAGCTATTTATGCAGTGTACGTAAAAGAAGACAGGAAAGCTTGGGCTGATTTTATCAATCAATACGGTAGTAATGAATGGTTTAATGTTTGGGATACAGAAAATAAAAGTTTGTACAAACAGCATTATTACATTTCGAGCACACCTATAATGTATGTGCTCGACAAAAACAAAAAAATTATAAACAAATTTTCTGGCGATGCTCCTATAAAAAATTACTTAGAAGAATTTAAAAAAGATAAAAGATAGAAGATAAAAGATAAAAGATAAAAGATAAAAGATAAAAGATAAAAGATAAAAGAT
>DZBP01000045.1 GCA_022729915.1 Draconibacterium orientale
CGCCATCAATTTTGGCAATTGAACCGGTAACCAAACTTTTCTTTTGAGTACCGTATCCAACTACTATAACTTCATCAATATCAGTAGATTCGCTCTTTAATTGAACATTAATAACTGTTTGACCGTTGATAGCAATACGTTGTGTTTCCATACCAATAAACGAAAATACCAAAGTAGTAGCTCCTTGAGGCACTTCAACCGAAAATTTTCCGGCATCGTCAGTTAAACTACCGCTCGAAGGATATCCTTCAACGCTTACAGTAGCTCCGGGAATAGGAGCGCCATCTTCTGCTCCGGTAACTGTACCAGTAACAGTCTGAGCCTGAACATACGAAAATGCTCCTAAAAAGACCAGTAAAAAAATTAAAAATTGTTTTTTCATAAGATTGTAGTTATTGTTATACAATTAGTAATAAAACATATCTGCCCAAAATGAGCTGATTTTTAAAGATTTAAAATTTGAGTTTTACATAAATAAAATTCGTTGAATAATAAAAATTCTTAAAAAGAAATAGAAAAATAAACCAAACTAAGCAGAAATTAGTATTCCTAATTAGTATTCCTATTATTAATACAAGTAGATGATGATTTTATTTTTCACTGTTTGAATTTCAGTTTAGAATGAAACCATAAACGACTATTAAAAAAAATGCTAAAATATGCCTCAATAAAAATCTATTTTCCTTTTTTTTTGAGAAATATATTTGAGTACAAAAGTAGTTATTAACAAATTTTAAGACTAATTTTTAGGTACACCACTACTACATCATGTAAAAATAACTACTACATCATTGATACTTCAAAAGGCTATTTTTCAATAAATAACTACATCATTAGTACATCACATCATTTTTTTTAACACTACATCAAAAAAAATGAATGTAAAAAAAATGTTTCCTAAAGCTCAATTTAAGTTAAAATTAAAGAGAAAGTTGATAGAGAAATATTTTAATGCTAAGTTTTTGTTAAAAAAAAGAGGAAAGAATATACAATTGTTAAAAAATTATGTTCAAAATGGTTTTCCAAAGCTAAATAGTGCTTGAAAGAAAACTATACACTTCTAGCTTTTGCCCCTAAATCCCCTGAAGGGGACTTTTTGAAACACGTTGATTTACTAATTGTTACAATAAGCCACTTTAGGGGTTTGGGGCTTTTTTTTCAAAAAGAAGGAGTTTTCTTTCAAACACTAAATAAGGATAAAAATGTAGTAAAACATTGAAAATACGTGTTTTCAATGCATTGAACGATGGCAGTTATTTGTTAATCAATTAGTTTTCTATCATTTATGAAATAATGAATATACTAATTTACGGTAAATATTTGCAAAACCTATCTATTTACAAATACAAATAACTCGTTGGAGAAGTCTTTTTTGAAATTTATTGTATTTTAAAAATTTTTGTCAATTCGTAAATGGAATAAACAAGATGATTTTGGTCGATTAACCAGCTAATTTTGCCATCAGAAGAGTTAATCTGTATCGTTTTAGAAGCATCGTTTGAAATTTGAAAGCCAATGCGCTCTAATGCACGCGCTGTAAGCATAGCAATATTGCCTTCTCCTACCAATTTAACTTTTTTATCGGTGAAAGCTTTAAACTCAAAATCATAACTTGTAGTGTTAAAATTTATTTGGGCATTTTGAAATATACTATCGATGAAGCCATCAAAAATTAAGTCTTCCGGTGCGCCCTCATGTATTGAATCCGGCAAAAAAAGCCAAATTTTATCGGCAGTTTTTAATGCAATATTTAAGTCGTGAGTAGAAAAAATAATCGTTTTGTCTTGGAACATGCATAATTCTTTCAAACTATTGATTAATAAATATTTATTAGATAAGTCTAAATGTGCGGTAGGTTCGTCTAGAACAATAATGGGCGTGTTTTGAGCCAATGTTCTGGCAATCATTACTCTTTGCTTTTCTCCATCAGAAAGTTCATTTAGAAATCTATTTTTTAAACCATTTATTTTCAATAAATTAAAAGCATTATCTGTATAAAAAACATCTTGGTTGGTAAGCTTTCCCAACCAATTAGTATGTGGAAAACGACCTAATTCAACTAACTCATTTACAAGCATATTTGGTACATTCACCACCTCTGTAGAAACAAAACTTAAAATTTGAGCAAATTGCTTAGGTACAAATGACGAAAAAGGTTTTCCAAGAAATGAAAACGAACCGCCTTCTTTTTCCTGCAAACCTACAATTGTACGCAAAAAAGTACTTTTACCAATTCCGTTTGAACCCAAAACAGCAATTAATTCGCCCTTTCTCGCAGAAAAATTAATATTTTTCTTAACAATACTAAAACCACCTACTTTATTTTTATAACCAATGCTTAAATTTTCTGAGCTGAAAACGTTTGCACCAAAGCTTTGTGCTAATTTCATTTTTGTTGTTAATTTTCAATTCATTAACCTTTGGGTACTTTAAAATATTCATATTTTTTTTGTACATCGCCAAAAAAAAACTATCTTTCGCAAAAATAAACTAAATTATAAACAAAAAGAAATTTGCTTTAAAATATTGATTTTTCAGGTTATAACTAAATGATTGATTGTATTTTAGTATAAAAAAATCTTTTTTTTGATAACTCCAAAATTCATAAATTAAATAAAGCTAAGTTTTTTCAAATAAAAACTAAAAATACAATGAGTATTCAACAATTAGAGCCAAAAGTGGTTTGGAATCACTTTTATTCGTTAACACAAATTCCTCGCCCTTCAAAACACGAAGATGCAATTAGAGTTTTTATGCTCGATTTTGGAAAAAAATTAGGCTTGGAATCGTTTATGGACGAAGTTGGTAATGTAATAATAAAAAAACCAGCTACAAAAGGAATGGAAAATCGTAAAGGAGTTATTTTGCAAGGACACTTGGACATGGTTCCTCAAAAAAATTCGGATACTACACACGATTTTGAAAAAGACCCAATTACAGCATATATTGATGGTGAATGGGTTACAGCGCAAGGCACAACTCTAGGAGCCGATAATGGAATGGGTGTAGCCGCCACAATGGCTGTGTTAGAAGCTAAAGACTTGACACACGGACCAATAGAAGCTTTGTTTACAGCCGACGAAGAAACTGGAATGACAGGTGCTTTTGGTTTAAAAGCTGGTATTTTGAATGGCGATATTTTAATGAATCTCGACTCAGAAGACGAAGGTGAACTTTATGTAGGTTGCGCTGGTGGTACTGACGCCAACGCGTCGAGTTCTTATACCGAAACAACTATTCCTCAAGCACATATAGCTTACAAACTTTCTGTAATTGGCTTGAAAGGCGGACACTCAGGCGTAGATATTCATTTGGGCAAAGCAAACTCTAATAAATTGATGTTTAGATATTTGAAACATGCTCAGAAGAAACACGATTTGAAAATAGCAGAAGTGCTTGGAGGTAGTTTGCGCAATGCAATTCCACGCGAAACTTTTGCCAAAGTACTTATTCCTGAAGCAAATGCAGCCGATTTTGAAAAATGCATTGTTCACTACGAAAGCATTTTTAAAGCAGAATTTAAAAGTGTAGAACCAAGTTTAGCATTCAAATTTGAAAAAATAGAAATGCCGAAAAATATAATGGACTCCGAATCTCAAAATACCTTAATAAATGTAGCTTATGTTTGCCCTAATGGAGTAATGCGTATGAGCAACGATATGCAAGGTTTGGTGGAAACATCTATGAATATGGCAATTGTGGTAGCAAAAGGCGGAAAAATCAAAATTCAAAGTTTACTTCGTAGTTCTGTGGATTCAGCCAAAGAAGCATTGGAAGAAAAAGTAGCTAGTTCTTTCGAACTTGCTGGTTATGAGCTTGCTTTAGAAGGTCGCTATCCGGGTTGGAAACCCAACATGGATTCGCCAATTTTGAAAACAATGCAAGGCATTTACCAAAATATGTATGGCAATATTCCTAAAATTATGGCAATTCATGCAGGTTTAGAATGTGGTTTACTAGGCGGAGTTTACCCAAACTGGGATATGATTTCATTTGGTCCAACTATCCGTTTTCCACACTCACCCGATGAGAAAATAAAAATTGATACTGTTGTTAAATTCTGGGATTTTTTAGTTGAAACATTAAAAAATGTTCCGGTAAAATAATTAATAATAAACACTCTGTTTAATGATTTACTGTAGAGATTTTTAAATTATTAAAAATTGAAAACATAAATCATTAAACATTCAAATTGTTGAACATAAATTAAATGGAATTGAAGCAAAATTATAGGTTACATTTTCGTATATTAATACTGATTATAAGTATTTTATACGCTTCAAATTCTTTTGCTCAAATAAAAAAAATAGGTATTCCGGTTGTAATAAATTACGAAAAAAATAAATACAATGCAGGAACACAATCATGGTGCATAGCACAACAAAGCAATGGAATATTATACTTTGCTAATAATCAAGGTGTTTTGCAATTTGATGGTTCTTTTTGGAACTTATATTCGATGCCAAATGGTTCGGTAGTTCGTTCGGTAGCAGTAGATTCGCTCGACCGTGTATATGTAGGCGCATCGGACGAATTTGGCGAGCTAAAGCCCAATGAATATGGGATATTAAGCTACCATTCACTCTCAAAACAATTACCCGAGAAGACACTTAATTTCGATGAAGTTTGGAAAATACACCCAACCAAAGAAGGTATTTATTTTCAGTCTTATTCAGCACTTTTTTTGTACAAAAATGAGCAAATTCATACGCTACTCAAAAACGTAGAAATAGATTTTTCGTACTATGTAAACGATACTTTATTTGTGCGAAACATAAAAAACAACACACTTTTTGCATTTAAAGGAACTCAATACATTGAAAAACACTTAGATAGCTGGGATAAAAACCAAAAAATATGGTCAATGCTCTTGTTCAACAAAAACAAATATGTGTTGGCTGGTGAAAATGGCTTATTTTTTCTTGAAAATGAAAAAGTAAGCAAGTGGAATATTCCTTTTTCCGATACTTTAATAAAACATCGGATTTTTTCTTCAACACAAATAGACAAAGACAAGTATGTATATGGAACTGTGCTAAATGGAGTGTATGTAATAAATAAAAATGGAGAAATTTTACAGCATATTAACCGACAAAAAGCACTTCAAAACAATACCGTTTTAACCGTTTTTTTAGATTTTTCAAAGAAACTTTGGTTAGGTTTAGACAACGGAATTTCGGCAATTGATATTAGTTCGCCCTTTACCTTGTTCAACGAAGGAGTCAATTTGAAAGGCACAGGTTATGCCGCTTGCATTTTTAACAATAGATTGTATTTAGGTACAAATCAAGGAGTTCAATATGCAGATTGGCAACCGCAACCCAGCAAATTTAAGATGCTCGACCAATTGAAAGGACAAGTTTGGTCGCTGCAAGTATTTGACGGAAAACTGTATTGTGGTCATAACGAGGGGATTTTTGTAATAGACCAGAATAACACAGTTGTAAAAGTTTCGAAAGAAAATGGAAGCTGGAATATGGTAAAAGTACCAGGTAATGAAAACATAATGCTTAGCGGAACTTATACCGGAATACTTATTTTAAAAAAAGACAAAAATGGCAATTGGGCTTTCTCTCACAAACTCAAAGGTTTTGATTTGTCGAGCAGAACAATCGAGTTTGATAAAGACAATTCTATTTGGATAAGTCATGGATACAAAGGTATTTACCACATAAAAACCGATGCAGATTATACAAAAATCGTTTCTACCAAATTTTATGATAGCACAAAAGGCTTACCCGTAAATTTTGCAAATACCTTATTTTATTTAAAAAAAGAACTAGCCGTTTCTACTCTTGATGGAATATATCGCTTTGATACAAAAAAAGATAGATTTTTAAAATCAAAAAAACACAACGATTTGTTCAAAAATATTCATGCTTTTGTGCCACAAGAAGACAAAGATGGAAATATTTGGTTTCTAAATGCCGGAAAAGTTTATAAATTGATGAAACAAAAAAACGGAGAATATTTATTAGATGATAAATTTTTAAATCAATTTCAGAATACTCTGGTAAATGGATTTGATTATTTGTATTTGTATAGCCCCGAAAATATTTTTATAGGTGTGGAAAACGGTTTTTTGCATTACAACAATAAAAATGCGAAGCTTAAACACAACTTTCCAACTTTTATACGCAAAGTAATTTTTACAAATGCTTTTGACTCTTTAGAATTTGACTTGAGTTTATTAAAGCCAGAGCAAGATAAAAAATATATGTTCGATTATAAATCGAATAGCTTTAAATTTTTGTTTTCAGCTCCCTTTTACAATGGAAATTCAAAGATAAAATACCAGATTTATTTAGAAAATTATGACAAAGAATGGTCGGAATGGACAGAAAACAACCAAAAAGAATACACCAATCTTGAAGCCGGAACATATATTTTTAGAGTAAAAGCTCAGAACATTTACGGAGTTATTAGCCAAGAATCAATGTTTAAATTTACGATAACCCCGCCTTGGTATCAAAGTATGGTGGCAATTGCAATGTACCTAATTTTTGCAGTAATCTTTATTTTTGTAGTAGCAGGTTACATTGTAAAACGTATGGAAAAGGAAAAAATTCGCTTACGCGAAAAGCAAAAAGAGGAGCTTTTACAAAAAGAAAAAGCATTTCAAGCCCAAAGTTTAATTGCCGAACGCGAAATTATAAAATTGAAAAACGAAAAATTAAACTCCGAGATTGAACGAAAAAACATAGAATTTGATTTAAAAAAGAAAGAATTAGCTTCGGTGGCTTTTCAAATAACACATAAAAACGAAATTCTGAGCGATGTAAAAGAATCGTTGATTGCGATTTCGGAAAAAGTAAACTCAGAAGCTCAAAAACACCTCAGAAAGCTTATCAAATCAATAGAAGGCGAAACGAAAATTGATGAAGATTGGGAACAATTTAAAAAACACTTTGAACAAGTACATGGCGATTTTTTCAAACGTCTGAAGGAAAACTATCCTGATTTAACTCCCAAAGATTTAAAGCTTTGCGCTTATTTACGCATAAATCTAACCACCAAAGAAATTGCTCCTTTGATGAATATTTCGGTGCGTGGAGTAGAAATAAGTCGTTACAGACTTCGCAAAAAACTAAACTTAGACCTTAGCAACAATTTAATTGATTTTATGATGAATATTTAGGTGTAAAACTTTTAAAAAAGCAAGTATTTTTTTCAAAACTGACCAGTTCCGAGCATTACAAGGGTGCAAGCTTCGACATAAACAATGTTTTTTTCTTCGAGCAATTGAATAAGCTCGTCGTTTTCAGTTTCGGGATTAAAGATTACTCGTTTGGGATTCAATGCCAAAATATAATCGTAATACTCTTGTTGTGCTTTATATCCTAAATAAAGTGTTACGGTATGAATATTTTCAATCATTGGCTTTCCATTAATGATTTCAATTCCTTCAATCGAACCTTTTTTAATTCCTACCGGAAAAGTTTCTATCCCATGTTTTTTGAGCAAAGAAACCGCTCTGTATGCATATCTATCTAAATTTGGACTTGCGCCTAATACTAAAGTTCTTTTCATTTTTACGTGTTTTTTTTATAAAAGTATCAATAGTTTAAAATTAAAAAAAGCTTTGCCAAAGTTTTTAACTTTGGCAAAGCTGGTTATTAAAAAATATTCTGATTTCAAAAAAAAAGGAACAACTGTCTTTTTATTAAAAAATAGTTTACTATTTACGATTACGTTGTTGTTTAGCAGCATCTTCCAAACGTTGTTGGAATTTCGATTTCACAACAGGTTTTTTCTTATTTTCCTGAAGTTTTTTCAAAATATCTTCTTCGTTTATAAAGAATTTCCGAATAGCCATCATTTGTAAGAATGTGATAATGTTTGAGATAAAATAATAATAGCTCAACCCAGAAGAATAACTGTTGAACCAAAATACCATCATCACCGGCATCATGTACATCATTGTTTTCATGCCCGGCATTTGGGTAGAGCCACCCATATCCGCACTATTAATCTTGGTAGTGAGCACAATAGAAGCAGCCATAAGCAAAGTAAACAAACTTACGTGCGCTCCGTAAAAAGGAATACTAAAAGGCAATTCCAAAATAGAATCGTAAGTAGATAAGTCCGTTGCCCAAAGAAATGATTGTTGTCTTAATTGAATAGAAGCCGGAAAAAAGCGGAACATTGCAATCAAAATAGGAAATTGTAGCAACATAGGCAAACAACCACCCATTGGATTTACACCGGTTTTTTTATACAAAGCCATAGTGGCTTGTTGCTTTTCCATCGCTTTGTCATTTCCAAATTTCTTATTCAAGGCATCAACTTCTGGTTTTAGCACGCGCATTTTTGCCGACGAAAGATACGATTTATAGGTCAAAGGAAACAACACTAGTTTAATTATAATAGTCATTACCAATATAATAAGACCATAACCCCAACCAAATGAGCCTAAAAAGTTAAACAAAGGAATCAATGCAAATACATTTACCCAACGGAATATTGCCCAACCTAATGGAATAAGATTTTGTAATTCAAGGTTTTCCGCTTTACTTATCGATTTTAGCGTGCTATAATCGTTAGGTCCAAAATAAAATTTCGAATTGTATTCATACTTGCTACCCGATTTGTAAGGCAAACGAGCTTCGGCTACAAAATGCTTTAAATGAGAAGCATCGGTAAGCGTATTTTGCTTTACTTTGCCGCTCGAAATCTCATCTTTTGCAATCAAAACCGATGAAAAGAAATGACCTTTAAAAGCAATCCACTTTACTTTGGTCGAAAGGTCTTCCACATCTTCGTCAGAAGTTTCGGAAAGATAATCAATCTCTTCGTCTTCGCTGTATTTGAAATAAACAGTCGAATTTTGATTTTCCCAATCTCTACCTTTTTCTTGCTGTGGCAAATCAATTTCCCAAAATAAATCCAAATAAGTAACATTTTGAGCAATCAACTTGTCCATATTTGACATTTTAATATCAAAATTTACAAGGTAACTATTTGGTTCTAAAGTGTACACAAAATCAACAAAACGTCCTTCGCCTGCATCAAGACGCATGACTGCTTCTTTTTTGTCTTTAGTAGCATCTATTTTACTGCCTTTCAATGATTTAAAAAAGAAATTGTCGGTAGCTACATTTCTGTTTTGAGCGAAAAAATTGAGCGAAAAACGGCTTTTTTTACCTTCAAAAAGCAATACTTTTTTTCCTCCTTTTTCGTAGCGGTCGTATTGCTTCATGGTTACTTCATACGGACGACCACCTTTTGTTGAGATTTTTACTTTAATAAGTTCGTTTTCAAGAGTTATGAATTCTTCCTTACCTTCAGCAGCTTGCCATAACGCACCAAATTCTTCGTATAATTTTGCGTTTTTTACCGAATCGTTTGGAGTTACTTTGTTGCTCAAACTATCGGTTGCAACTTCCAATTTTGTATGTTTCTTCTTTTCCTCAGCCAATCGTTTGGTTTCTAATTGCTTTTGAACCAGAGCTATTGAATCTCGTCGTTGTTTTTGTTTTTGCAATTCTTCTTGGCTCGGCTGATTCAAATAGCTGAAAACCATGATAATTCCAAAAATTAAAAACAACCCTATAATTGAATTTCTATCCATAGTTTATAATTCTCTCTAAAAAAATCTTTTTTACTTTTTTTGAATATTTATTTATTGTTTTTTATAATCTTTTTTTTAAAGCTATCAAATTTTAAAATTTATTTTTTAGAAGATTCTAAGCTATCGGCTTCTAAAATAGCAGCTTGCACAAAACTTGAAAAAATTGGATGTGGATTCAAAACGGTGCTTTTGTATTCAGGGTGAAACTGAACGCCTACAAACCATTTTAAATCAGGGATTTCCACAATTTCAACCAATCCTGTATCGGGATTAATTCCGGTAGCTTTCATTCCGGCAGCTTCGTACATTTCTAAATATTTGTTGTTAAATTCGTAACGATGACGATGGCGTTCTGAAATTTCTGTTTTTCCATAAGCTTTGTAAATGTTACTCATTTTTAACAACTTACACTTATAAGCTCCTAAGCGCATAGTGCCACCTTTGTCCGTTATTTCTTTTTGCTCTTCCATAATGTCAATCACCGGATGCATCGTATTTCGGTACATTTCAGTAGAATGTGCACCTTCGAGTTTCAAAACATTTAAGCCAAACTCAATCACAGCCATTTGCATTCCCAAACAAATACCCAAAAAAGGAATATTATTCTCGCGAGCATATTTTACAGCTTCAATTTTTCCTTTGATTCCTCTATGTCCAAAACCCGGCGCAACTAAAATACCATGCAAACCTTTTAATTTTTCGGCAGGATTCTGTTTTTCAAGACATTCTGAATGAATCATTTCTACATTTACTTTGCAATTGTTCATTGCTCCAGAATGTATAAATGCTTCAGTTATAGATTTATATGCGTCGGGCAATTCTGTATATTTTCCTACAAGCCCAATTCTTATGGTTTTTTGATAGTTTTTAACTTTGTTCAAAAAATCTTTCCATGGCTCTAAATTAGCCTCTTCTTTTACCTCTAAATTTAATTTTTTGAGTACTTCCAAATCTAGTTTCTCTTCGAGCATTTTGAGAGGAACTTCATAAATTGTAGAAACGTCAATCGATTGAATTACAGAGTCTATGCTAACATTGCAAAACTGCCCTACTTTGCGTCTAATTTCTTGTCCGAGTTCTTTTTCAGTGCGAAGAACTAAAATATCAGGTTGAACTCCATTTTCAAGTAGTTGTTTTACAGAGTGTTGTGTTGGTTTCGTCTTTAGTTCGCCCGATGCGGAAAGATAAGGAACTAATGTAAGATGAATTACCACACTGTTTTGATGCCCAAGTTGCCAACGCAATTGTCTAACTGCCTCAATATAAGGCAAAGACTCGATATCGCCAACCGTTCCACCTATCTCAGTAATTACCATATCGTAATTAAATTTAGAGCCTAAAAACTTAATTCGTCGCTTAATTTCGTCGGTAATATGTGGAATTACCTGAACAGTTTTTCCTAAGTAATCACCTTTTCGTTCTTTGTTAATTACTGATTGATAAACTCTTCCGGTAGTTACATTGTTGGCTTGTGAGGTTGGCTTGTTCAAAAAACGTTCGTAATGTCCTAAATCCAAATCTGTTTCAGCACCATCTTCTGTTACATAACATTCGCCATGTTCGTAAGGATTAAGCGTACCTGGGTCAATATTTATATACGGATCCAATTTTTGAATTGTAACGTTGTAGCCTCTGGCTTGCAACAACTTAGCAAGCGAAGCTGAAATAATTCCTTTACCAAGTGAAGAAGTTACGCCACCGGTTACAAAAATATATTTTGTTTCTGACATCGAAAATTTCTAATTTTATTAAAATGAAGTTGTACTTTTTAGCTTAAATAAGCTTTTTTTTGATTTCCGCAGTTTCAAAATATCTTAATTCTCTTGAAATTAAACTATTCAAAACAATTTGGAAATAAGCAACTTCCGAATGCTCCACAACAGTTATCCACTTTTTGGCAAAGCATAAAAAGTTCTGCAAAGAAAATAAATAATTTCCTATCTCACTACTTTTTAACTCTTTTTTTGCTTTTTTTAAGGAAATCCTTTAAATAAATAGTGAACCACTTTAAATTGTATATTTCATTATGCCAAGTGCTTAAAACCTATTTGATTACAAAAAGGCTTGCTCAAATTAAAATAGCACTTGTGCTTATTTTAATTTTTTTTTATTTAGAAGTGTAACCAAACTTACCTAAAAACTCACCTTGTGAAAAATAAGAACCTCCTGAATAATGTATCAAATTGGCTTTGACTAAATCGAATTTAGTTCCGTCATTATCAATGTATTTGTCATCTACATTTATAGCCACAACCTCAGCCAAAAACATATCGTGCGAGCCAAGTTCCTTTATTTCAACGACTTTGCACTCAATAGATACTGGCGCTTCGGCTATCAAAGGAGCTTGTACTTTTTGTGCTTTCTCTTTGTGAAGCCCCATTTCTTTGAACTTGTCCACATTTTTCCCTGATTTTACACCACACCAATCCATTGCATAAACCAAATCTTCGCTTGTCAAATTAATCACAAACTCACCATTTTTCTTAATGATGGCATGTGAATGACGCTCTTTTCTAACTGATATATAACACATTAAAGGAACAGAACATACAATTCCTGTCCACGAAACAGTTATTATATTATGCTCATTATCATTAGCTCCACAGCTCACCATCACTGCCGGCAATGGATAAAGCATATTTTTAATTGTCCAACTCTTTTTCATGGTTATAAACTTTAAATCTATTATTTTTAAATGATTACAACTTAAATTTGTCTTTTTCTTATTAAAAAAAGTAAATACTTTCTAAAAAAAATACTTTTATTTTTTGACAAATGTAGTAAAAAAAAATTCAAATAAAATTTAGCATTTTAAATATAATTAGCAAAAATCGATTGTACCTAAAAAAAATTAACTTTATATTTGTGCAAATAATTTTATGCCAACTTTTTTTTATTACAACTCGTTTTAAAGCACAAAAATAAAGCAAGTTTTAAAAATATCGATAAAATCATAAATACGATGAAAAATTTTTTAAAAAAAATTACTAAAAATTTTCAATCAAATAAAAAAAATTTAGTAAAGAAAAAACTTGGTTTCTTTTCGGATAGCGAAGGAATATTAAATAGATATTTGCGCGAAAAAGAAAATTGGGAAAGCCATATCCAAAATACCAAAAAATTTATATTAGAAGCCTCAGCTAATAAACAAAAAAATATAGCAGTTATTTTAGGTTCAGGCTGGTTGCTCGATGTACCCATAAATGAGCTTTCCTCTCAGTTTCAAAAAGTCTATCTGGTTGATATTATTCATTCTAAACAAATAAAACATAAAATCTCAAAAATGCCAAATGTAGAGTTAATCGAACACGATATTACAGGAGGTGCTTTAGAAGGAGTTTACAATTTAATTGAAAAATACAACACATCAAACAGACAACAACTAGATGAAATAGAATTGATTAACACAAATTTTGGACTCCCAGCGAATGTAACACCTGATTTTGTAGTTTCGGTAAATTTATTAAGCCAATTAGATTATTTTGCACTTGCGTATTTGAAAAAACATACTTCTTTTTGCCCCATTTCATTAGGTGAATTTAAAGAACGAATACAAAAAACGCACCTGGAATTTTTACCAAAACTAAAAACCTGTATTATAACTGATTATAAAGAAACAGTTTATAAAGATAATAATCCCAAAGAAATAATAAGGGAAACTTTTTTATTAAAAGTTAAGTTTTCTGACAAAGAAATTGCCAATAAATGGAAATGGACTTTTGACACTCAAAAAAGTTATTATACTGAGGGGAATACTTTTATGAACGTTATGGCAATAAATTATTAAACTTTACAGTTCTTCAATAATAAATTATCTTTGTTATAAAAAAACAAGTAAAAATACATTTCCTATTATTGCATTTTTATTTATCTAAAAAGGTAAAAACTACCTTGTAAATTATATTGCTTATTATCCATTCCTATGGCATTTATGATATAAAAATAGACACCATCGCTTGCTTGGTTTGAGTTAATAGTTCCGTCCCAAGATTCAAAAGGATTACTCCACTGGTAAATTCTTCTCCCCCAGCGATTTACAATGATGCACGAAAAGCTTTTTAATCCCAAAGCTTTCGCACCAAAAAAATCATTTGCTCCATCTGAATTTGGAGTAAAAACATTTGGAACTTCAATTATTGAGTTTATCAAATAAGCTCCAAGTGTAATTGTATCAGACACTTCACAACTATTTTGGTCTATAATTTTAATGGTATAAAAATCGCTGAAAAGAGCATTTGAATTGTAAGGTCCCGGAATGTTTTGAGCAAAAACTTCAATCTGATAACTAGGCGTACCTCCTTGAATATCAACATAAATAATTCCATCTCCAACTATACTGCTGCTTGCAGGTTCGGCACTTAATTTTAATATAAGCTCTGGTGCTTGTGTTATAGTAAAACTATCTAAAGCTGCACAGTTATTTGCATCATTTACAGTTACTTTGTATTTTCCAGCTGCAATATTTTCAATCTTTTCTCCAGTTTTTCCGTTGCTCCATAAATAAGAATATTGAGGTGTACCACCTTTTGCAAAAACACTAGCAAATCCGGTATTTTCACCAAAACAAAGTACGTCTTTAAATGTTTTTTCGAGACTGAGCTTTTGAGGCTGAGTTAATATAAAAGAAGCATTTTTTTTGCACCCATTTTCATTAGTTACTTCTACTGAATAATTACCAAAAAGCAAGCTATCGTTGAGTAAACCAGTACTTCCATTAGACCATAGTAAACTTGCATTTTCTGGCGAAATTTGAAGTTGAATAGAACCCGTATTTTCGCCAAAGCACGCTACATTAGTCAATTTGGCTAGATTAATAGTAATTTCGTCAGGCTGAAGAATGTCGATAAATTTAAAATTTGTGCAATTATTTACATCTTTTGCTATAATTTTATATTCTCTTGCAGAAAGATTATTAAAAACTGTATCAAATTTGAACAATGTTTCACTATTAAAAGCAACTTTAAAAGGAGGTGTTCCACCTGTAGCTGAAACTCTTATGCTTCCGTTATTGTCATTATAACAAGGAAAAACATCTGCTTTTGTAAATTTAATTTGAATTGAATCAGGTTGAGTCAAAATAATTGGCAAAATATCGGAAATGCAACCATATTGATTTTTTATTGAAACAAAATAGTTGCCTGCAATTAAACTTTCATAACTATTTTTATTAATCTGATAATCAATTGAATTAATAGAAAAATAGCTTAAATTTTGAGGAATACTACTTGTAATTTGGATACTACCATCAGCAAAGGAATTGCAGCTAATATTGTGAATTTCAAGATTTTTTATTTTTACAGAATCAATTTCAAATTTTAAACTATCGGTAAACATTTTATTTCCACAAATATCGCAAAGCGTATCTGTATAATTAACTGTGTAGTAACCAGGTTCAAGAGGTTGGTTAATGTGTAGAGTAAAGTCGCGAGAATATGTACCGCCATTTTTACAAGTAATATTTGTAACAGAATCAACCGAATATTGTTCTAAACCATTCGTAATTTTAAAAAAGTTTGAAGCAACTCTATCACACAAAATATTTTCGCTAAAAAGGACTTTAATTTTGGTTTGTCCACAATCAGCATCATCGAGAAGAGCGTTAAAAGTTGGTGGTCGCCTGTCCCAAATATCGGCAGTGGATTCTGTAAAATCAATAGAATAGCCGTATTTAGAGCCACTCCAATTGGAAATGTATATTAAATAAATGTGGTCTTTGAAAACTGGAATATCATCGTTCCAAGCAGGTCCGTTGTAAATTCCGGGTCCATTGCAATTACCTGTTCCACCGCTAATTGCAGAATTTGCTCCAGTCAACGCCTCTTTCAGCGTAGTATTGTATGCACCGTAAGTATTTGAACTGATGAGAAATTGTTCGGAATTTACTGATAAATCGCTGCATGAGCCATAAGTAATATCGAATACATTCCAATCGTAATCGGTCAAACTGTCGTGAGGAGTTATTGTAAAGCGCAATAAACCAGAGCTTAATGAGGTAAATGTGTACCACATACCATTTTGCTCATTCATCATGCAAGGTTTTGCCCGTAAAATTTCGTCGGGATAATTGCCTGTGCCAGCCCAAATATAAGGATCGGGTTCATCGTAATAAGTTGAGCAAATGGGAATTGCCCCCATACAATCGCCCACAGTGGGTAATTGTGAATATAAATGTGCCGATAAAAGTAAAAAAAATTGAAATAGAAAGTATTTTTTCATATCAATAATTTTAAAAGTTTTATTCTATTATTTTAGATTAACAAAGAAAAATATTAAAAAACAATAATTTTTTTTGTAATAATATATGTATTTTTTTCAATAATACAAACATAAATTCCACTAGCAAAATTATGAAATTCTAACTTAATTTCATTAAAATCAGAAGAAAAAACCACAACTCCATATGAATTAAAAATAGTTAGATTATCAATATCTTCTTCGGTCAAATTTTGCAAATAAAAATTTCCATTACTTGGATTTGGAAACAATAAAAATTGATTATCAATATTTTCGTCAATTATATTATTAACCCCTGAATAATAAGGAATTGCACCAACGTCAGTTCTGCTTCCATCATCATCTTTTGAATAAGCAGGATTTCCAAAATCAATGCAAGGCGAATCCGAATTTAATCCAAAGTTCAAAGTAGTTGTGTCAATAAAACTAGGATTTGCGAAACTATTATTGTTTCCAGGCAAGTTTTCTTTGTCCGAAATACAATATGAAATAGCTAATAATGAAGAAGTTTGTGTTTGAAAATCATTTTTATTTCGGTTTGAAAAAATGGTATTTTGAATCTGTGCATTTCCACCCGAGTTTACGTCGCCACCATGAAAGCATTGTATGCCAAAAGTATTGTTGTACAGCGTGTTATGATCAGCAATTAAGTCTGCACCATTGTGCGATTGAAAGCCTCCGTGGTTCTGCATAAAAATATTACGCTCTGCAAAAGCTTTTGAGCTTTCGCCAACCGAAAGCCCATAATCACAATGTCTTACAAAATTATACGCAATGTAAGCATATTTAGTTTGCGTTCCAACATCAATTGCATCATCGCCCCAATTTTCAATTTTACAGTTCGTTACAATAAGGCTATCGGCTGCATCGCAATCTATGGCATCAATTTTACCTAATTCTTTTATTCCAAATAATTTGCAATATTCAAACCGAGCATTTTTCAAATAGTGTAATGTAATTCCTTCAGTAACATAAATACTAAAAAAACAGGTATTTTTTAAATTCAAATTTCCATAATTTTGGCTAATAATTTTCTTAGAGTCTGTAAGTTTTACAAAGTCAAATTCAATAGAACAATTTGTTCCAGTAATTCCATTCCAAAATACATTTGAGTTTGGTGTTTTAAAAAATATCGTATCGTTTTGGTTTCCAATAGCTTTTAGATTTCCATTTACAATAATCTCGACATTTTCAGATAATTGTAATTCGGTACCGGCTTCAATTTCTAAAGTAAACCCCAAAGGAACAACTAAATTTGAAACTATTAAATAGGGAGAATATTTTTTTTGAAACTTAGTATTCTGAGTTAAAACTCCACCACCAATAGTTTGTGCATCAAGATTTTGAATCAAAAAAAATAAAAAAATGAGTGCTATTTTTTTTTTCATAGTTCAGAAAACTTAAACATTGAATATAACTATTTTAACTTAAAACTAAGAAGTTTTATTTTATAATTAAGCTAAAATATTTATTAATTTTCATTTTACCTAGTTATAAAAAAAAATTATCGAACAGCATTTATTTCATCAGCCACTTCCTCACTTTCCTTGAAGTCTTTCCGTTTCAGAAACTGAAAATTAGAAGTTTTCAATTGCGACAAGAATAATCCACAAATAACCACTGCAATTCCTAACGTATTAAAAAAGTTAAGTCTCTCACCTATAATAAAATATGCAAATATAGCAGTAAATACAGGTATGATATTTGCTAAAGTATTAGCTCTTACAACTCCCAGATTTTGAATACCATAAGTAAAAAACAAAAAGGCTAAAGAAGAAGCAAAAATTGCCAATTCTAACAATGGAATTACAAAATCCCAAGAAAAGGAAACTTGTAAAAAACTATGATATTCAAAGCCAAAAAATATAGGAATAAATAACAAAACTCCTATTGCATTTTGGTAGGTAACTAAAGTATAAACATTATATTTTCCGGCTAAACGAACCACAACAATAGAATAGGCAATGGCAGAAAAAACAGCCAAAAGGAGCAAAGATATCCCGATTGGTGAAACGGAAAAACTTAAATCAGGCTTTATAATTACAAAAAAAACACCAACAATAGAAATCAATATTCCCAAAAGATTCATTATTCCTATTCGCTCTTTCAAAAAAAGAAAGCTTGCAATTGGACTAAAAAGAGGAATGGTTGCAATAATTACTGCGGCAACGGTTGAAGATGTATAAGTTAGCCCGATATTTTCGCCTATAAAATATAAGAAAGGCTGAAACAAAGCAAGTAAAAAAATAGTTTTCCAATCAGCAGAAGCTACTTTTTGTATTTTTTTAAAAGAAGAACTCACTATAAACAATAAAATAGTAGAAATTATGAGTCGAAACAAAATGGTTGTAATAGGTCCAAGGTGTATTAATACTATTTTTGTCCAAATAAATGAAAAACCCCAAAAAATTGTTGAAATAAATATTGCTAAATAGACTCTTACTAATTTACTCATTTTGTTATACTTAAATGTATTTTGTGAAGTTAAAAATTTAAATTCAAAATCTATTCAAATTTTTATTCTGCAAATGTAAATATATTTTTGAAAATTGTGAGAAAAAAACTAAATTTGTAGAAGTCTTTTTAGTGAAAACAAAGGAATGAAAGGAAAAATAGTATAAAAATATATGAAACAGTGCATTCATTTACATTTAAAAGCAATTTATACTAAATTTTTATAATTCTAAAAACTTTTTTTTTGATACATTCAACCAAAATAACAGTAAAAACATGAAAAATAAATTTTTCTTTTTTATAATTTTAAATGTATTGTGGTCATTTTCAGCATATAGTCAAGGCTTTAGTAAAGTTGCGCGATTTACGAACTCAAACGTAAGCGGCTTTGCAAACATTTGGCTTTCGCCAGAAATAAATTCAAAATTGAGCTATGATTTTCATGATTTGCGCATCTATAATTCTAAAAATAAAGAGATTCCGTATATTTTACAATCTGAAAAAATACAAAATCATACCGTTTTCTTCAGAGAGTACAAAATAATTGAAAAAAAACACTATGCAGCAGAAAATTATACCCGAATAATTATTCACAATTCCGAAAAAAAAGTAATTGATAATATTTCGGTAATTATAAAAAATGCAGAAGTAAAAAAATGGCTCAAACTCAATGGCAGCGACGACAACAAAACGTATTATGTATTGAATGACAATTACATATACAATTCAGAACCCAATGTAGATGGAACATCGGAAATAAAAGTGTTGCATTTTCCAACGACCGATTATGAATACTTAGAGCTTTTAGTTAGTGATTACTTCGATAAACCTATAAACGTTTTAACAGTAGGATATTATGATTATCAAATAGAAAATGGATTGTATTCAGAAATAAAGATAGCAAATTATGAACAATCGGAAAACAATGAAAAACAGGAAAGTACGATTAATTTTGCATTTGCAGAAAGTCAATATATCGACAAAATTGAATTTCAGTTTGAAGGTCCAACTTATTATTTGAGAAATGCTGAATTATTTTATGAAGTTCAGGTATTAAACAAAAAACAGAAAGCAATAAAAGAATGGCAGTTGCTCGAAAGTTTTGAAATAAATTCCTATTCAAATGCTACTATTTTAACAGATAACTTGAAGGCAGAAAAATTTAAGTTAGTTATCAAAAATAATGACAATGAGGTTTTAAAGATTAAAAGCATAAAAGCAAGGCAATTAACAAAATACATTACTGCTGAGCTAGAAAAAGATGAAGAATATACAATTAAATTCTCAAATAGTGAGGCAAAAAAACCAAACTACGATTTGAAATTTTTCACAGATAGTATTGATAAAAATTTACCACTTATAAAAGTAAATTCCATTCAAGAAATTTCACAAGCACAAATACCAACTTCTAAAAGTATTTTTACATCAACTTATGTGTGGGTAATACTTGGTTTTGTGGTACTTGGCTTAGGATTTATGTCATTTAAAATGATGAAAGATATGAAAAAATAATCCGTATATTCTCATCTTTAAGATATGTATCGAAAAAAAAAACATAGTACAAAAATAAATCAAAACAACTAAGATAATATAAAATAATAGCACATGAAATTTACAGATAACGATTTAAAATTATTTGATGCAAAGAACATTAGCATAGATCAAATAGATGAACAAATTCAAAACTTCAAAACGGGCTTTCCGTTCATGGATATAATCAAAGCCGCAACTGTAGGCGATGGTATTTTGCAACTAACTGACCAACAAAAACTTGAATACATTGCAGAATACGAAAAGGCATTGAAAAACATTCAGGTTGCTAAGTTTGTCCCTGCTTCGGGTGCTGCAAGCCGTATGTTCAAAAGTTTATTTGAATTTGTAAACAACGAAGAAAACCAATCAATCCAAAACAGTCAGACTCTTAAAAATAAAGGACTTAACTTCATCTATGATTTTTTTAAAAATTTAAGTTATTTTGCCTTTTATGACGATTTTGTGAAAGTATTAGCAGGAAAGCAAGTAGATATTGAAAAAACATCAATTGCTGCAATCATTGACCTCATACTCAGCGAGGAAGGATTGAACTATGGAAATTTGCCCAAAGGTTTGCTCAAGTTTCACAATTACCCCGAAGGTTCGCGCACTTCAATGGAAGAGCATTGGGTAGAAGGCGCCTTGTATGCCAACGACAAAGACAATGTGGTGCATTTGCATTTTACGGTTTCGCCTGAGCATAAAGAATTGTTTTCCAAATTAATAGAAGAAAACATAACTGATTACGAGCAAAAGTATGGAGTGAAATTTCATATAGAAATGAGCGAACAAAAACCATCGACTGACACAGTGGCTGTGGATTTAAAAAATGAACCTTTCAGAAAAGACGATGGTAGTATTTTGTTTAGACCTGCCGGACATGGTGCATTGATTGAAAATTTGAACGAAATAAATGCCGATTTAATTTTCATAAAAAACATAGACAATGTGGTGCCCGACCGCATGAAATCAACAACAGTCGAATACAAAAAAACGCTTGCCGGTGTGCTCTATGTTTATCAACAAAAAGTATTTAACTATCTACGAATCATGGAGAAAGAAGCTTATGATATTTCCGATGAGTTGATAGATGAAATTTTTGAATTTACTGAAAAAGAACTCTGCATTTTAGCTCCCGAAACGTTTGCTCCTGAAAATAGAGCAGAACAAATTTCGATGCTTCTAAAACGCTTAAACAGACCAATTAGAGTGTGTGGAATGGTTAAAAACGAAGGCGAGCCG
>DZBP01000208.1 GCA_022729915.1 Draconibacterium orientale
ATTAATAATTAATAATTAATAATTAATAATTAATAATTAATAATTAATAATTCAAAGATTAACAGGTTACTAAAATTATTATTTATAAAAAAATATGGGACCATTAACAGATATAGGAGTTTTAAACTCTAATTGGGAACTGCTCATTGCACTTGTCTTAGGTATCGGATTTGGATATGTGCTCGAAGCAGCAGGTTTCTCTACTTCTCGCAAGCTTGCGGGAGTATTTTATGGCTACGATTTTGTAGTTTGGCGTGTGTTTTTCACTGCCGCACTTACCGCAATGGTAGGTTTGATGTATTTCTCATACCTCGATTGGATTGATTTGAGCCTTATTTATGTAAACAAAACCTTTTTAGGTTCGGCTATTGCTGGCGGAGTTATTATGGGTTTAGGCTTTATAATCGGAGGTTTTTGTCCGGGCACAAGCGTTTGTGCTTTGGCTATTGGCAAACTCGATGCTCTTTTGTTTTTAGGTGGTGTATTTTTAGGTATTTTCCTTTTTGGCGCTACCTTTCCTATGATTGAAGAATTTTATACCTCTGGCGCACTAGGCTCTATTTTAGTTTATGATGTGCTTGGTATTTCGGCAGGATTGTTTGTATTTATTCTTATTTTGTTTGCTATCGTATCGTTCTATCTTACTGCTCGTATTCAACGCAAAGCTAAGCCCGTTAGATATTAGTAATGTGGAAATTTGAAAATGTGAGAATTTGAGAATTTGAAAATTTGAAAATTTGAAAATGTGAAAATGTGAAAATGTGAAAATGTGAAAATGTGAAAATTTGAAAATTTGTTATTGTATTATTTGTTAGCAATTTAACAATTTAGCAATTTAGCAATTTAACAATTTAACAATAGACCAAATTAATATTAACAAAATATACTATATATTTATGGAAGAAATTAAGCCTAAAATTATAAAGAAAAGATATATATTTATGGCAGTGCTTATGATTTTAGCTGGAGTGGGATTAGTAGTAATACCCGACTTCAATAAAATGAAAGAAACTGGTGCCGAAGAAATGTTGTTGCAAATTATGAGCGACGAAAAAGTCTTTTCTACCGACGAAGTAGCTGAAATGTTAATTTCTGGCGATCCGTTGCTACAACTTATTGATGTAAGAACTCCCGAAGAGTTTGAAAAATTCAGCCTTTCGGGTGCAATTAACATTCCGCTTGCCGATTTACTTACCAAAGACGAAGCCGGACATTACAAATGGAATGATGTTATCAATCAAGACGTTAAAGTGAATGTATTCTATTCCAACGGCGACATTTATGCCTCACGTGCGTGGGCATTGTGTACACGTTTGAAATTCAAAAACAGTTACTTTATGAACGGCGGTTTGAACGGTTGGTTCGAGACCATTATTCAACCCAAAGCTCCTTTAGTAAGCGCATCGGTTGAAGAAGAGAAACTTTACCAATTCAGATTGGGTGCACGCCAATACTTTTTAGGTGGCGGCGTAGTGGTAGAAACCGCTGCTGCAAGCACTTCTACTTCAAGTCAACCCACTAAAAAAGCTGGAAAAAAAGCTGGCGGCGGCGGTGGCGGTTGCTAGTTTAATAATCAATATTGCCAAAAGCTGGCTTGGCAAAAGAGAAAGTAATGTTATTTCGGTGAAATAAAGGTTAAAGCTTGTGCAAGAAAACAGCTACATAGAATTATTAAGTGAAATAAAACAAAACGTAGTAAACTCTCGTATTCAAGCTGTTAAATCGGTAAATACAGAGTTAGTAAGTTTATATTGGAATATTGGCAAATTAATTTTAGAACGTCAAAAAGAGAATGGTTGGGGCAAGTCAATAGTAGAAAAACTTTCTATTGATTTACAAATGGAATATCCGCAACAAACAGGATTTTCAGCTCGCAACCTTTGGGATATGCGACGTTTTTACGAGAAATATCAAAATCAACCAAAACTGCGACAGCTTGTCGCAGAAATTCCTTGGGGACATCATTTATTGATTTTAAACAAGATAGGTGATTTTGATGAAGCCCATTATTACATAAAAGCTAGTAGCGAGTTAGGTTGGAGTAGAAATGTGCTTCTAAACCAAATAAAAGCGGATTTATACCACCGAGCTTTACCCGAAAACAAACATCACAATTTCAATCGTGCATTGCCCGTTTTCCTTGCAGAACAAGCAGATGAAGCAATTAAAAGTTCTTACAATCTCGAATTTTTAGGTCTTCGAAAAGAAGTGCTAGAAAAAGAACTCGAAAATAAAATGATTGAACATATTCGAGGTCTATTACTAGAACTCGGATATGGTTTCGCTTTTTTGGGTAGTCAATATAAATTAAAATTAGGGAATAACGAATATTTTGTCGATTTGCTTTTTTTTCACCGCAAATTGCAATGCTTGATAGCTATTGAATTAAAAGCTGGCAAATTTGAGCCTGAATATGCTGCAAAACTCAATTATTATCTTGAAGTGCTTGATGATACGGTAAGAATGAAACATGAAAATCCTTCAATTGGAATTTTACTTTGTGCAGAACAAGATAATTTGGAAGTTGAATATGCCTTACGCATTGTAAACAAACCTATTGGAGTTTCAAAATATGAATTAACTCAAGAATTACCCAAAGAATTGAAAGGCGAATTGCCTGAAATCAAAGAGATAAAAAAAAGATTGATGAAAAAATGAAGTACAACGTTCTGGTATAAAATATAAAAGTGCTTTTTAGATGCTAAAAGTATCGTTTTCATTATTTCCGAGTGTCATTAATATAAACTATAATATTTTGTTAAATTCAAAAAATAAAACAATAACTAGTATAAAATTAACTTTGGCACATTGAAAAAAATTAACAATTAACAATTAATTATAATAAAATGGATTATCATAAGGAAAAAGATTATAATATTATAACAGACAAGCTGCCTATTTTGGGTGTGATTTTTCTGGTTGTTATAATAGTAGGCTTTGTTACCATCAAACAGCCTAAGATAAAATATTCGATGAGCATAGAAGAAGCTTGGCAAGATGCTGTAAATGACAAATCAGCGCTTCGTCCCGAAAGAGTTTTTGAAATTTTAAACTCTGCCGACACTGCCAACTACCAATTCATCGATTTGCGCAGCCCCAATGAATTTCTCAACAGCCACATTCCGGGTGCAATCAACATTCCGATGCACCGGATTTTGAACGACGATGTAAAAAGTATTTTGTTGCAAGACAAAAAGATAAATGTTTTTTACTCTAACTACCACAGAGAAGCCTGTGCGCCTGTTTTGTTGCTTCGTCAAATTGGATATGTGAACAATACGATGATGTTGGGTGGTTTTTCGTACTACAAAACCAATATTTTGGACAAATATCAACCCAATGCGGCTAACTATTTAGACGAAAAAGCGGCTTATGATTTTCAAAAGATTATGAGTTCTGCCAAATCGACTACGCCAAAGTCAGAAACTACTGAAACAGCTAAAACCGAAGCTCCTACTAAAAAAGCAGCAAAAAAATCCGGCGGCGGTGGAGGCGGCTGCTAGTTAATTAGGAATTAGGAGTTAAGAATTAAGAATCAAAAAAATAATAATTAATTGATTCTTATTTCCTAATTCCTAATTAGTGCTAGAAAGAAAACTATACATTTCTAGCTTTTGCCCCTAAATCCCCTAAAGGGGACTTTTCCAAACGCATTGATTAACTAATCGTTACAATAAGCCCCTTTAGGGGTTTGGGGCTTTTTTTCCAAAATAATTGAGTTTTCTTTCAACCACTAATTAACAATTTAACAATTTAACAATTCAACAATAGAACAAAATGAAAATAAACATATATTTAGCTGTTGTGTTTTCTGCACTTTTGTTTTTTACAAACTGTGGAAATCAACAAGCGAATTTAAAAAATGTTGAAGCATCGCTTCCGGCAGTAAATGAAGCCGATGTTTTGTACAATTTCCTCGAAATTAGTGGCGATTACATCAATAACGATGCGATGCCTACCATGATTACTGCCGATGAGGTGTTTGAAAACCTTGCCAATAAAGCGTTTCATGTAATCGACATGCGCGCTTCCGATTTGTACGAAGCCGGACATATCAACGGTGCAGTTAATGTGCAACAAGAAGATTTGCTCGATTATTTTAGCAAAACAATAGATGCTTCTAAATACGAAAAAGTAATACTTGTTTGTAAGTCGGGACAATCGGCAAGCTATGCCGGTTCGGTTTTTCAATTGCTTGGCTACAAAAATGTATATGCCATGAAACGTGGCATGAGCGGCTGGAACAAACAATTTGCCGATGAGGTTTGGATTAAAAACTCTGGCAGTGCCTTTGCCGACAAGTTGGAAACAACACCCAACGAAAAGGGCAAAAAATACGATTACCCAGCCATTAAAACTGGCAAACGTGCCGGAATCGAAATCCTTGAAACTCTTGCTGCCGATGCCTTGAAAAAAACAGCCAACGATTGGGGCTTGAAAGCCGAAGAAGTATTTGCAAATCCTTCTAACTATTACATTATCAACTATTGGGTGGAAGAGCAATACAACGCAGGACACATTCCGACAGCCATTCAATATACTCCCAAAAAAGCTTTTAGCCGTTCGACTGCTTTGGCAACCGTACCTACCGACAAAAAGGTGGTAGTGTATTGCTACACAGGACAACAAGCTGCTTATGTAGTGGCTTATTTGCGCATTTTGGGCTACGATGCCTATTCTGTTTTGTATGGAGCTAATGGCTTTATGAACAGCAAAATGAACGAAGGCGGAGCCGTAGGTCATGCCTTTACAAGTGCCGAAGTAAAAAACTATCCGTTAGTTTTGGGCAGTAATCCGAGCGATGTAGTAGAAACAGCCGTAGAAACTACCGCTACTACTGCTACAACTACCAAATCCGAAGCACCAACCAAAACCAAAAAGAAATCTGGCGGCGGTGGTGGCGGTGGCTGCTAATGTTTTAAACCTTATAAAATAGATTCTCTCTTTGTAAGTTAAACCAAACTACTTTTCAAAATAGAGAAAATAAAATTTCACGCAAAATCGCTAAGATGCTAAGATATATTTATTTGCGCTTTAGTTATTTTTAGGTGAAATTATTAATTTGGGCAGCGGGTTAAAGGTAAAAAAAAAGCGAACTAAAGAAATTTAGTCCGCTTTTTTGCTTTAGTTATGAGTCTGATACCACAAACTACGTTCAAAATACAGAAAATAAAATATCACGCAATGGCGCAGAGATATATTTGTACTTTAAAGTTATTACTTGAAATTATTGATTCAGATAGCGGGTTAATATAAGAAACAGAGCTGCCCAAGTTCTAGGAAATATTATATTCTAATGTAATGCCCCCCATCCCCCTAAATGGGGAGTTTTTTCCAATGTGTTGTAAGAAACCTCTTTATGTGGTTGGGCGTCGGTGAAGTGATTTAATAGCTTATAGTTTATTATCCTATTTTATTAGAATTTGGG
>DZBP01000209.1 GCA_022729915.1 Draconibacterium orientale
GTCCAAAATCTATCAGAATTAAATCGGGAATATGAATAATTTGTTCTTTATCACCATCTTTGTATTTGGCTCTGTCTTTATATTTGGCTAATGGAATAGGTTCTCCTTCTTTTGGAATAAAATAACCTTTTTCGCAACCTGCATGATTTTCAAATATCGAATAGCCTTCCGTAAAATTTTCAACAACCAAATGAATAAAAATTGTGCCTAATTTTTCACCATCTGTGTCATATTTCCAATATTCTGCATTTAATTCAGCTTTTGGAACTATTAAGCCTTGTAATGAAATTTTTAACTTGTTTGCAATTTGAATGAATTTATTTGTTTTTCCAACGTGTTCTTGTTTTAAACCATGTTGAGTAATAACAAGTTGTTTTTTCCAACCTAATTTACGCAACACTGCACAAATTATGCTCAATGCACCAATATTTGGGTCGTGCGAAAGACCACCACTTTTAAATAGTCTGCCTGAAATTTCAATTTTAGTTGCAGATTTTGTAAGCATTATTGGAATGTTTCCTTTCGGTGCTTTCCGCATAGTTGCTTTTAATTCAATTATCTCATCAATAGTTTCATAAGGTTTGAAAATATCCTTATCTAACTTTTTACCCATAATTTCTACACCCAAAGTTAGTAAAAGCCTTGTGCCAAAAATATAAGTATCCGTAGGTTTTTCTTTTTGTTCTATTTGCAAACTGTAAAGCATTATTTTTCTTACAGTTGGATAATAATTTTGAATAAATACAAATTTTGAACAACGTTGATAAACTCCAGTATTTCGGCTTTCCTTATCGTCTGTTTTCGTTTCTTCTATGGCATAAATCGGTTGGTCGTTGATTGTGGGTTCGTCTTTTTGGTAGAAAATTAGAAAATCGGTAAAACTCGAATTTCCTGAAACTGTTTTTATGTAAACTTTATCTACTTTATTGCATCGGAAACCCGTAACTTCATAAGTGAATGTAAATTTATGATCAACAAGAATTGGAAATATTCGTATTGTATCAATAAACACTGCAAAACCATAATCTTTGGCAAACTTTTGAAATATAGTTTGTAAGACTTCTTTTTTTGGGCGTTCTTCTGTTAAAAACCAAAGATTATTTTCCATTTTTCCTTAAAATATAAAGTTGTTCCTGAATATATTTTTTGTGTTTACTGTCGCCGTTGCTATTACTTTTAAAACGCAGGTAATCAAACTCAACTAATTCAACTGTTCCAAATTGTTCCAAAACCGAAATTATTTTTTGTTTTGGCATAATTCCTTCTGTATTGTAACTTAAAATCAACCATTTATATTTACCGTTTTTAGCAATTTTATACAATTCTTGTAAACCTGTTTCAGCATTACAAAACAACGATTTTTGATTTTCATAATTTCGCATCCCCGAAACTCCTTTAATTTCAGGATTGTCATATTTTGCTATGGTTTCCATTAAATGATAATTTGGTGCATATTGCCGTTGATTATACGGAGGGTCAAGATAAAAAATATCTGCGCTTACCTGCTCTAATAAATTGACTGAATTATCATTGTATGCATAATTTAATTGATTATTTTTAACGGTTTCTATTGGTCTTAATTGCATTTTTTTTACAGCTCTTGGATCCCATTGTTTTTGAAAAGCAGCGTAAACGCCCGAAACATTGGCATAAAACGGAACAGTCTCAATTAAACACGCCAATAAAGCGAAATATTCATTTTCTGTTAATAAGTTTTCATTATTCCAATTTTCAATCTGTTGTCTTATGGTATCAATTATTTTTCCGTTTTCGGCAGTATAATACATTCGTGGAATTTCCAAATTAGCAGTTCCTTCGGGTGTGTAATTTTGAAAAATAAAACCTCCTGAAATTTCTAAATTATTCAAATATTCAACAACTAAATACAAAGGTGTCGCAAATAATGAATTACTTTTTATGTTTATCGTTTTCAATAATTTATCAAAAATCAAATCTTGATTATTCTGAATATAGGCACGTTGCAAAATATACGAAAAATACAATAAATCTGAGGAATAAACTTGATAATCTATTTTTTTGAAAAAACGACCTACATTGGTAGTTCCTGCAAAAAAATCAAAAAACGAATTACCTGTAATGTTTTTCGATTGCATTATTTGATAAATCTTTTCCACCAAATTCTCTTTGTTTCCGATAAATCGCATTTCTTTTCAGTTTAAATTATCAAACAATGATTTTGCTTTGGCTTGTATTATCGGTTCGTAGTTCGTTATCAAAACCTCAATGCTGGCGTTTTTATCCCTAATAAGAGTTTGATAATTTGAATTTGAATAATTTACGTCAATAAAATTTATTTTATAATCGGTATTTGAATTAACCCATTTTTTTAATATTTCATTCGATTTGCCCTTGTGTTCCAATACATTCGACAAAGCAAATTTTATATTATTTGTGTGCAATTTATCCAAAGTACTCAACAATTCCCGTTCTTCCTTCTCAGTCCAACCCTTAAAACCACGCTTTCCATCGTTGTAAGTTCCGGTTGTGATTAAATAAGGCGGGTCGGCATAAACAAAATCGTTTTCTTTCAATATCGAAAAATCAAATTCCTCAAAACTTTTCGATGTAAATTCTATATTATTCTTTTTTAGCCTATTATGAAACATTTCCAAGTTTTGTTTCATCGAAGCGTTAAAACTACTGCGTTCGCGCCCAAACGGATTGTTAAATTCGTGGTCGTTGTTAAATCTAATTTGATGATTGAATGAATAAGAAATCAAAAGAAACAAATCCAACGGATTTTTTTCTTTGTTGTAAAACGCCCGCATTTTTTTAAAACCCTCTTCGTTGGTCAAGGACAATTGAAATTCATTAATTCGGTTATAAATATGATTTAAAATGGTTTGCAACTCCGAATTATAAAACGCCAAATACATTTCAATCAGATAAATCAAATTATCATTGAAATAAATTTTAGTTGCATTAGCATTAATCCCCACATTGCAACCACCCGCAAACAAATCTACAAATTGGTTAATTTCCTTCGGAAACAAAGGTAAAATCTGAGGCAAAATCTTCGATTTGCCACCAATGTAATTCACTGGCGATTTGATTGTTTTATAGTATTTCGTTTGAGTACCCAACATAAACCACTTTTTTTTACAAAAATACTATTTTCCCACAACTATACAAAATAATGTTTAATGTTCAATGTTTTAACGATGAATGTTTTTTATTTTTTTATAAAAAAATAGTGATACGATGACTCCAAAGTCATCTTATCACTAACTTTGTGCTATTTTTTGCATTAACCGTTAATCGTTAAACATTTATCGTTAATAAAAAGCGGCAACGGCGCGAAATAAAAAACATTTTAGTTTTTCAAATAAACAAAAATTTTCATAAAAAATGTTTTTTTTTTTCTGATAGCATTTCGGTTATCTCCTAATTCTATCAGACGGAATTAATAATCTGTTAACGGTTTCAAAATTAGTAATTTATATTCATTCTGCCAAATATTTCTTCTTGTTTTTTTACTATTTTTTTACTATTCGAATTTATATTTTTAACTTCGTAAAGTAGAATTAAAGTATTACTAATTTTCAATTAAGTGTTTAGCGATTTTACAATATCTTCGGGCAAATCAAGTACATCTACAATGATAAGACAATCCAAGACATTGCTAAAATCGGGGTCGAGGTTGAAAGTAATTACTTTGGCATTCATGCTGAGGTATTTTTTGAGCAAAATAGGAAATGCCAAATTACTTTCAATGTCTTTAATGTAAGTTTCTAACTTTTTAAAGTTCTTTTTAGTCGATTCGATAAGTGTTTCTTTGTCTTTTTTATAAATGGATTTGATGTTAAATTCATTTTTGGGTTTAACCCATTTAGAAAATTCGGTGTGTAAATAGTTTTTTCTGAGAAAATCGACTATCAAACTTTGCGAAAATTCCGAAAATTTATCACTAATGCTTGCCGGTCCTATTAAGTAACGGTATTCTTGATTTTTTAAAAGAAAAGTAAAAATCCCCTTCCATAACAAAAACAAAGGTAAGGCTTTGCGCTGATATTCGTTGATAATGAACGACCTACCCAATTCGATGGATTGAGAAAGAATAGGAACAAATTCATTTTTTATTTTGAAAAGCGATTTGATATAAAAACCATTTTTACCGTATTGTTTCAAAATATCGGCACCTTTTCCAAGTCTGTATGCGCCAACGATTTGCGAAGTAGAATTGTCCCACAAAATTAAATGATGGTAATACAAATCGTACTCGTCGAGGTCTTTGCTTTTATTCGTTCCTTCGCCCACGGTGCGAAAGGTAATTTCTCTCAAACGACCTATTTCTTGCAAAATATTGGGTATTTTATATGCTTGAGAGCAAAAAATACTGTAATCGCCCGTTGTTAAAAGCATGGCTTCGTGTTTCATATTTTCTATTTCCGCCAAAATAAGTTCCGTTGCAATGGGAGCGATAATTTCAGTTTGTTCTACCGGCTTTTTTTTAAACGGAAGGTTAAAAATTTTTTTTACTTTCAGCGGCGAACCCAACATGTATGTTTTTGCACGTAAAAAACGTGCGGTGGTATTAATGTTTTCAAATTCATTGAGTTCTTTGGGCTGCACGGGCGAGCCGATGCGAACAATTACATTGCTTTTGGTTTTTTTTAATAATTCGGAAGGCAACATTGCCGAGCGTAAAATAGGGTGTATCTTACTTACAATGTGAAAGATACGGCTGTTTGTACCATGAAAATATATCGGAACAACCGGCACTTGAGATTTTATAATAAATTTAATGGCTTCTTTTTGCCAAACCCTATCTATCACTTTACCTTCGCTGGTTTGAAAAGTTGAAACTTCTCCGGCTGGGAAAATTCCAAGAACATTTCCGTTTTTAAGGTGTTCTAAGGCTAATTTTAAGCCTTGTAAATTGGATTTTGCATTTTTGAAATTTTCAAACGGATTAACCGGAATAATGTGATTGCTAAGAGGTTGCACTTTTTGCAATAAAAAATTTGCCATCACTTTAAAATCGGGACGAATTTCCGATAATATTTTGATTAAAATAATGCCGTCTATTCCGCCGTAAGGGTGGTTTGAAACGGTGATAAATGCACCTTTTTGCGGTATTTTTCTAAGTTCGTCTGTATTTACCTCGTATTTGATATTCAAAATTTCAATTATCGAATCAATGTATTCAATTCCTTGTTTGCCTTCCAATTCTTTGTAATATTGATTTAATTTATTAAATTTCAGAATGTTCATTAAAAATTTGGCTAATAAATCTCCTCCAAATTTATTCAAATGCGATACTTGTATAACTTCTTGTTTTGTAATTAGTTCCATATTTATATTTTTAGAAATTCTGATTTTTTTTTCCAATGGAGTAACTAAATTTTTCTTTTTATTATTCATAAAATCCGCACATTGGGCTTTAACTAATT
>DZBP01000046.1:0-1473 GCA_022729915.1 Draconibacterium orientale
CGAACGTCCGCCCATAATGAGCATTTCGAGCATCAAATCCAAGTTAGCAGAGTCGGAATTGTTGTTGTCTAAAATTGGCAACAATTTACGGATTTCGTCTTTTGTAAACAAACTCGATTCGAAAAGCGTTTCGTTGGAACGCATCCAGTTTACGTTTCCTCTAATGGTATTAATCTCGCCATTATGAGCTAAATAGCGAAACGGCTGAGCCAATTTCCACTTCGGAAAAGTATTGGTAGAAAAGCGTGAATGCACCATGGCAATTGCCGATTCTACACGCTTGTCGTGCAAATCGCTAAAATAAGGTTTCAATTGTAACGTTCTGAATTGACCTTTGTAAACCATCGTTTTGTACGAGAACGAGGTAAAATAATATTCGCCAGAATAATTCAATACATGTTTATTCATGTAATTCGTACTGTAAGTTCTCAGTACAAAGAGTTTACGCTCCAAAGTAGCTTCATCAATTTCGTTTTTGTACGAAACAAAAACTTGTTCGATTTTGGGTTGATATTTCAAGGCGGTTTCGCCAACTACTGATTTATTGTGTGGCACATCTCTATAGCCAAGTAACTCAAAACCAAGCTCTTCGATATGAACATTCAATGTACGTCGGCATTCTTCACGTAATTTTACATTTGCCGGAAAATACAGCATTCCCACTCCATATTTACCAAATTCGGGCAGTTCAAAGCCCAAATCGGCACACACCGTCTTAAGGTATTTATGCGGATTTTGAATTAATATTCCTGCGCCATCGCCCGATTCGGGGTCGCTACCTACGCCGCCTCTATGCTCCATATTTTCGAGCATAGTGATAGCATCTTGTACTATTTGATGCGATTTTTGCCCTTTCACATTTGCTATGAAACCAATACCACAAGCATCGTGCTCATATTGAGGGCAATACATTGATTGTTCGTGCATTTAGTCAAATTATAAATTATAAATTATGATTTTACATATTGTCAATTATCAATTAACAATAAAAAAAGCTTTTTAAATTTTGATTTTAAATATTTTTCACCGAAAAAATATCATTTTTTTAGTAAAAAGCTTTAATAAATGCAAATTTATAATTTTTATGATATAAACAATATTTCTACGAAAAAAGAAAATTTATGTTTGAAAGAGAGATAAAATTACAAAAGTTTGTATTTTAGGTTTTTAAGTGAGAATTTTGTTACTTAAAAAGGATTTTTATATCGTTATATTTAATATTTTCTTAAAATTGATATTAAAATTTAGGTCGCACAGAAAAATTATGGCTAAATTTTATTAAAATATGAAATTAAATGTATTTTCATTTAATTACCAGTGCTTTTTTTATTGTACCAAATCTTTTTGTAACCAAATAAATTTTAAGCACTTGGCAGAATAAAATATACAATTTAATTTGGCTGACTACTTATTTACATTTTATTAAAAATAAAAAACGGAATATAAGTCCTTAGAAACTCATAATCCGTTTTT
>DZBP01000046.1:1573-20966 GCA_022729915.1 Draconibacterium orientale
CAAATCATCGCGTTTTGCAAATACTTGTGCTAAGTCGGCTGCAGCTTCTGCCGAAGGTTCAATTACATATCTACTTTCAGCTACTTGAGCAAAAAGGTCGGAACTTGTACAATCTTTTTTCACCAACAAACGATTTATTTTCACAAGCATTTCGAGGTTTTGCTTGTTAGAATTATAGCGTGGAGTAAAAATTTCGATTAAGCTTTCGCAACTTGCAGCAGGGCTTTCAGAAAAAATGATTTCGCAGTTTGAAATTGCTGTTTTTATTTTAGCCTTGCCTTCTTCTTTCGCTTCTGCAGCAAGAGCTTTCTCAAGGTTTTCATTTACCATCATAAAGTTTTCAGCCATTTCAGCATTGTTTATTTTACCCAATGTAAGCATTTGGCGCGAAGCTTGCATAAAAGTAACAGCTACAGGTTCTTCTGTTTTTGCACCTTCAAGTTTTGCCGATTCTTTAAGATAGCCATAAGCCTCTTCTACAGATTCCTTGTGGTAACGCAACAAATCGATACCTTTACGTCCCAAAATATAACCTTTACCATTTTTTTCGTTTCCGAAATATTTTATTCTGTTATCATAAACCATCATCAAAGTATCTACATACGCATCGTACATGGCTGGATTTTTTTCGTTTTTTTCAACCACATTTTTAATGATAGTAGCACCATTTACATAAATAGCCAAATGAATAGCTGGAGCTTCTTTAAAGCAATAACGCCATGGTTTTAAGGCATCATCGTAACTTTTTTGCTTGAAATAAACTGAAAAAAGTGATAAATTTTTAACAGATTCAACGCTGTCTTTACCATATTTTTCAACTTGAGCATTTATGTTGTTGCTCAATAAAAATAGCATTATAAAAAATGCCGAACTAAATAATTTAATCTTCATAATGATAAATTTGGTTATTAAAGGCAAAAGCCGATTTTTGTTATAATACGAAATTCTAAATCTTTAAGTTACCTAAAAAACGTTAATTCTTAGTATTTTAGTATTTAACAATTGAATATTAGAAATTGTCTATTAATTGTATTTGAATTTTCTGAACCAGTAATCGTGCAATGAAAAACTAACCGAAATAAGAGCAAATTTTTCTTGTAATAAGTTATTTTGTTGCGTTCCTCTTGTACCTACTTCAAGTGCAAAATTTAAAATATTGCTACTTCCTTTGAAAGGCAGCCCGACACCCACAGTTAATGCCGAAACATTTATATTTTGGTCGTTTGCTTGCAAGTACGATTTTTTATAATATCCGCCAGCTCTGTAACGAATGTTTTGTCGCAATTTGTTTCCTCCAAGCTTTGGAATGTATTCAAGACCAGCCGAAGCAATATATTCTTTGGTCAAACTAAAGTCGCCAATATTTTCGATGCCGGCACTTGTCCAGTCTTGTTGGAAATAATCGGCAGCAATCAAAAGTTTGCTCTTGTAGTTAAATGCAAAGCCAACTCCAAAGCTAGACGGAATATTAATTTTGCCTTCGGGAGTTTGCTCAAACTGTATAGTATCACTGAATGAATTGCCGTTAATACTTAAATATCGTTTTGTAAATAATTCAGTATAAGTGTTATATTCTGCACTTTGGTTGTAAACAAAACCCAATGTAAATGCACTTTCACCAAAAATAGAATCGGAATATTGAATTCCAAAATCGGGAGTAAATTTCTTATAAACAATACCTTGAGTAGCGTCAACTACCGTGCTTCCGCCTTCGGTGGACATATAAGTTGATGTAGATTTTTGAAGCGTTCCAAAGTTGTAGTTCATATTTACTCCAATTGAAAATTTCTTGAACAAACGAAAAGCAGTACCAACATAAACTTTGCTAATTCCACCTTGTCCAGTGTACGAAACAACGCTTTCTGTTTCATCAATCAATTGATAAGTGTGCTGAATATTGTAGCCTACATAGCTTGTAGGCTTAAGTCCTGCACTAAAATAAAGCCAAGGTTTGGCGGAAAAGGCAAAACCAAAATGGCTAATATTTGCGTCGTTATTGTACTGATTTGCATCATCTATGGCAAATGCAGAGGATTTGTAATTAATTCCTAAATCGAGCAAAAAAGTATTGGGTGAAAGTCCTGTGTACGAAGCAGGATTTACACTATTAAGCGAAAATGTGCTACTTATAGCTGCACTTACTCCTCCAAAACCATAAGTCTGAGAGTTTCCGCGCGAGGAAATATCGCCTATTCCAAAACGCGAGTAAGGCGAACTTGTTGAATGCTGAGCATAACTATTTATCGAACTCGATAGTATAAAAAATAGTATAAAAAAAGGTAATACTTTTTTCAATATTCCAAAAAAATGTGTTTTGTTCATTTAATATTTATTAGAGTTAATTTTTTCCAAATCTATATATTAAAAATAAGTTTCTTCTTCATTAAAGGAAACCTTTTTTCAAATAGCATTTAAGTTGTAGTTCAAAATTGAGTTTAAACCAATTGACACTAAATTTTCGTGCACAAATATGCTATTTTTTAATTCCTTTTCAAAGAAAAAAGAATCGCCTCCGGTTAAAAGAACAATTGAATTTAGATTTTGAGCTTTGAAATGAGTTATATACCCATTCATTTCCAACACTATCCCTTTAATAACTCCAAAGCTGATTGCAGAGAATGTATCAGTGCCAATTTCATTTTCGTCGCTCCTTTCACTTTGGTAGTCAGGCAAAATAGTTACCAAAGGCAATTTATTTGTAAACGAATTCAAAGCTTTGAAACGCATTTGCAAACCGGGCGAGATATTTCCACCCAAATATTCGTTGTACTCCGAAATATATTCATAAGTAATAGCCGAACCTGCATCTATTACCAAAATATTTTTTTCTCTATGCAATTGATTTGCTCCAACAGCAACTGCCAAGCGGTCTTTTCCTAGTTGAGTTTTGTTTTGATACAAATTTTTAATTGGTATCTGAGTTTCAGAACTTAAATCTAAAAAAACTCCTCCTTTTATTTTAATTTTCAAAAAATCGACAAAATCAATTGGCAAATCAATAACCGATGAAATTATAGCATGATTAAAATAAATATTGTTGCTTTCAAAAAAAAAATTTAAATAATTTTCATTCGTTTGCATGAATTTTTTTTTCAAATTCTCATCTGTTTTTGAAAAAAAAATATCGGAATATGAAAGCTTATAATGACTTTTAATTTCTTCATAATCAAACAAATAAAACTTTGCCAATGTATTTCCGAAATCAATTATTAAATTCATTTTCCGTCAAAATTTTGAAAAAAACTAAAAAAATCTTACTTTTAACTAATTTTTAAAAACATAAAATTTTAATAAAAAAAATAATTGTTAATTGTTTTTTTTTAGAAAATAACTTAATGCTAATTAGTTGCATTAAGTTTTCAAAAATAACAAAAACTTATGTTCAGATTTTATTACTTAAAAATTGGCAATAAAAGCATTTGATAAGAGAAATTTTTCCAACAAAAATAAAAAATAATAATAAAATATTGAGATTAAATGTGTTTTTTCACATTTTTTAGCATTTCCATTAATATTTTTAATGTTTTTTTTTACATCAACTATTTGGTTTTCAATATTTAGAATAATTTATTTGGAAATTTAAAAGATATGTTTTATTTTTAAAAAAACTTTAATTTCACTCTTTTTTAGAAAATCTACTAAAAAAAAGAAAAGTAAATAACTGTCAATAACAATCTAAGTAGTGAGCCAAATTAAATTGTATATTTCATTTTGCCAAGTGCTTAAAATCTTTTTGATTACAAAAAGGCTTGCTCAAATTAAAATAGCACGGGTGCTTAAATGAAAAAAAATTACTTGGTAATAAATGTTTAATTAAATGAAACAGTCTTCGACTGGTTTTAATTTGAGACATAAAAAGCAATTTTGCACCAATGAAAATCTATTAGTAACAATTTTTTTTGTTATCAGATAATTTTATAGCACTTGTAAAATTAAATGTACAACTAATTATTAGTTTGCACATATTTTATAAGGCAAGCACAATGCTAGTTCTCTTAAAAAAAAATAGAAACACATGAAAAACTTAAAACTCCTTTTGGTTGAGGACGATAAAATGCTTTGTACTATTTTTGAAATGTTTATTTTAGAAATGGGACACGAACTGATTGGAATCTATCAAACTGCAGAAAATGCTATTGAAAAATGCGAAGAAACCTTACCAGACATTGCAATTTTGGACATTCACATCGGAGGTAGCATTAATGGAATAGAAGCTGCAAAAATTATTCAAGAAAAATATCATATTCCTATCATTTTTTTATCTGGCGACACTGAAAATGAAACTCTTAGCGAAGCAGATAAAATATTTTGCAAGGTTTTTTTAGCTAAACCCATTTACAAATCTACGCTTAATATTGCAATGAGCATAGCTCAATTAAACAATTGCTTTGCCGAAATACCTCAAAACAATTTGATAGAACTTGATTTGCTCATTCAAGATTTAAACGAGCCTGCTTTGATTTTAAGTGCCAACAAAATAATCAAAGTGAACCAAAAAGCAACAGAGCTTCTTAAATTTTCACACGAAAATGAAATTGTAAACCGTGAGATTTTTGATTTCATTTGCAGTGAAAGTATTCCAAGATTTAAAGAAGTTTACTCAAAACTCTCAAATCATAGACTTTTGCTCGAATATTTCAAAATAAAATTGATAAATTCTGAAAATGAAACAATTTCGAGGGGAATTACTTTTAGTTTCATTCAAAATATTAAAAACGATTTTACAATTCTTAATATCGATAAATCATAACTATTGATTGATTGGCGATAACAAAAAAAACAATTTCGTTAAATTGAAAATTTTGCGAATAATTATTCTCGATTAATAATTATTTCAAAATATGTCATTTCGTTCAATTACATCATATAATTTTAATACTATTTCTATGAAAAACTTACTTACAATACTCTTATTCTTTGTTTTTGGAAGCCTTTCGGCTCAAAACGAAAATACAATTTCAATCAATTCAAAAATAAAAAATATAACCGTTTATATAGACGGCGCAGAAATTAGTGAAAACGCAAATTTTAATTTAGTGAAAGGGAGAAACCTTATTGTGTTCAAAAACATCTCTAATCAATTAATTCTCAATACTATACGTGTAAGCACAGACAATGCTGTAAATGTGCTTTCTATTTCGAGCAAAACAGATTATTTGATGCAAGAAACTGAAAAACCGCGCATAAAATCGCTCAAAGACTCTGTTAATGTTTTGAAAAGTCAAATAAGAGAAAACGAAGACTTACTAAATGCGTATTCTATTGAAAAAGACATGCTTCTGAAAAACGCAAGCTTAGGAGGAACTACCGGAGTTACGGTTAATGATTTAAAATTGGCTTCGGCATTTTATAGAGAAAAAATACTCGAAATTAACCGAAAAATGAGCGAATTAACATTAAAATCGGAAAATTTGCTAATAATAAAAGACCGAATTGAAGTAGAATTGCTCGAACTAAATTCAAAACTAAGTTATAGCGTTTCCGAAATTCAGATTCTAGTTTCGTGCGAAAATGCAATAAAAACCGAATTAGAATTGAAATACTTAGTAAGCAATGCAGGCTGGACTCCTTCTTATGACTTGAAAGTAAGTGATATAAATACCGATATAGAATTAACGTACCGCGCTCAAGTTTTTAATAACACAGGAATTGACTGGAACAATGTAAAGCTTAAATTATCGTCCGGCGATCCTTCTATTTCGGCACAAAATCCAACGCTGAAACCATGGAATGTCGATTTTACGCAAGTTTATAAAGGCTACAATGAGTTTCAACGAAGCGAAGGTTACACTCAAAACATAGCGATTCCAAACATGGCGCAATCCGAATTAAGCACCATTGGATTAGATGTATCGGAAGCAGATTATTTAGCGGTAGAAGTTTCGGAACTTAGCATTGAATTTGATATTGCTGAGGCTTATAGCATTCCGTGCGACAACAAACCTTATTTTGTAGATGTAGCAAAATACAAATTACCAGCTACTTATAAGCATTTCTGTATTCCAAAAATAGACAAAGACGTTTTTTTACTAGCCAGAATAACCGGTTGGCAAGATTTAAATCTAGTAGAAGGTGCTGCACATGTTTATTTTGCAGGCACTTACGTGGGCAAATCGTATATATACACACGCAATGTGCGCGATACGCTTGATTTATCGCTCGGAAGAGATAAAAAAATACTTGTAACTCGTTCAAAATTAAAAGAATACAGCAGTGTGAAATTAATGGGAGCTAAAAGAAAAGAAACTTTTGCCTACCAAATGGTAATTAAAAATAACCGAAATACACCCATAAACATAGAAATACAAGATCAATTTCCTATTTCGACAAATAGCGAAATAGAAATTGAAGTTTTACAAATTTCAAATGGCAAACAAGATTTGAATTCGGGTAAACTTACGTGGGAATATAATTTGAAGTCAGGTGAAAATAAGGTAATTGACTTACAATTTGCCATCAAATACCCCAAAAATTCGACCATACAAATTGAACAATCAAAAACCAAAATGATGCGCAATTTTAAATAAAAATACGTTTTTCAAAACAAAAGCTCACAAAATTGAACAATAATTTTGTGAGCTTTCTTTTTTGTAAAAAATGGCAAAAGATTATTATTCAATTAGAAAAATAAGCACCACTGTTGTTTTATTCGAAACCAACCTTTTGTAATCAAATAAATTTAAAACTTTTGGCAAAATAAAAAGAACAATTAAATTTGGTTGACTACATAAAATAAATAATACAGAAAATAAATAGAATGAATTGCTCACAATTACCTTTAATGGCTTAATTTTTGCGGGAATAAATAAAAAATAAAAAAACAACAAGATTAATTTTGAGAAATATATAGTCAATATAAGAAACTTTTTTTACTTTTGCCTTAATTATTATATATTTTTATAAAGACAAACTGATTGTAACTTTGTTCAACAAACAACTGAAATACAGTATTTTAATTGAAAATTAAACTACTATTAGTTTTTAATTCAGAGCAAGAATTCAGCATTTAAAAACTCAACAGTATTAAAAGAAGTCAATTTCAAACTATGAAACGAGTAAGACAAATTTTTTTTCTTATTTTTGTTGCGGCAACAATAAATTTGTCTTCTTCTATTGTAGAAAGTATTAATATCCCTCAATCGGTAATTTCAGCATTTAAAAACGGAAACGCCGAGCAGCTTGCTTCCTTTTTTAATCCCCATTTAGAACTCGTAGTTGTAGGACAATCAGACGTTTACAGCAAATATCAAGCACAAATAATACTTAAAAAATTTTTTAGACAAAATGAACCTACCAACTTTTTAGTCCTTCAACACGGAAAAAACGGAAAAGTTAGCTTTGCTATTGGCAAATTAGTTACCAATAGAGGAAATTTTAAAGTATATATTCTCGGCAAAGGTGCTGGCTCACAATATAAAATACATCAATTAAGAATTGAAAAAGATTATGGATAATAAAATTTTAGAACAAATAATAGAATTTGCAATATTTGAAGATATTAAATCTGGCGATATAACATCACTTTCGTGCATTCCACAAAATGCCAAAGGTAAAATGAAATTACTTGTTAAACAAGATGGAATTTTAGCCGGAGTGCAAGCAACCAAAACTGTTTTCAATAAAATAGACCCCGCACTTTCTATTGAAATTTTAATAAACGACGGCGCATCAGTTAAAGCTGGTGATATTGCTTTTTATATAGAAGGCAACGTTATTTCATTACTAACTTCGGAACGACTTGTTCTTAATATAATGCAGAGAATGAGCGGAATAGCCACCGAAACACGCAAATATGCCAACAAACTGAAAGATTTTAAAACCCAAGTACTCGACACTCGCAAAACATCGCCAGGACTACGTTTGCTCGAAAAAGAAGCGGTTAGGCTTGGTGGAGGCACCAACCACAGAATGGGCTTGTACGATATGATGATGATTAAAGACAACCACATTGACTTTGCCGGAGGTGTTCAAAAAGCCATTTTAGCTGCAAATAAATATAAGAAAGACAACAAACTAGATGTAAAAATTGAAATTGAAGCGCGTTGTTTTGACGAAATTAAAGAAATTTTGCAGATTGGAATGGTTGACGTTATTATGATTGATAACTTTACTCCAGAAGAAACGCTCAAAGCTGTTCAAATGATTGATGGTAAGTACAAAACAGAATCATCTGGTGGAATCACTCTCGAAAATATTGCCGAATATGCAAAATGCGGTGTTGATTATATTTCGATTGGTGCACTTACTCACCAAATCAAAAGTTTAGATTTAAGTCTTAAAGCCGTTGATTTTTAATTAGTTAGAACAAAATAAACGAAGAATAACAATTCTGAAAAAAACAAATGACTAAATTTAAAAGAGTTTTAATATTATTATATGCTTTTACGTTTTTTGCTTGTAAAAATGATATTGAAGTAGTAAATAAATTAACAGCTAGCAACAACCTGCCGCAGCTAAAAGCCGAAAATATGGAAATAACTTACAGCGATTCAGGTTTTGTAAAACTTAAAACGTTTACTCCTTTGCTCGAAAGTTATACACAAGCAAGCAAACCTTATTCTGAATTCAAACAAGGGATAAAAACGGTTTCTTACGATCGTTTTCAAAAAGTAACTTCCGAAATGTCAGCTAAATACGCAATTTATTTAATAAACGAAAATTTGTGGGAGCTCAAAAGCAATGTGGTTGTAAAAAACATAAACGGCGAAACACTCACAACCGAACATTTGTTTTTTCAAGAAGACAAAGAAATTTTATATACCAAAGAATTTGTTATGATTTTGAACGCTAATGGTTCAAAAATAACCGGAAAAGGTGGTTTTGAATCAAATTTAGGCTTTACAGAATATCGTTTTGTTGATGTAAGTGGTAAATATAATTTTAACAACAATTAGTTTTGAAAAATATTTTAAAATTTGTTTGGTTTGCAACGGCTCTTTTTGCTTTTGGTTTAGCCACAATTAGCACAAAAAAAGCTGGATTTTCTGAAAGTTATCCTCTTTTTATAATTGCTGGAGTTGCACTTTTAATGTATTTCATCAGAAAAAAAATGAGTGAAAATGAAAACTAAAATGTTCTATTTTTAAGTTTCATTTTGTTGAAAATAACCCATTGAAAATTCATCTGATGATTAAGTTGCTCTTTTTAGAAAGCATCTGTCCAATTTGATCATCCACTTAATTTCAAATACCTTATTTTTTAAAAATATTTACCGTTCCTTTTTCAATAACAAAAAATTACTTAACTTTACACATTCGTAATTATATATAAGTATTTGCTTATCAAGATTATTTAGTAAATTAGATAGAAAATATGATATTTTCAAAAATAAAAAAATATACAACCCTATTTTTGAGAAAAATTCTTTTTCTTTCTAAAAATATAAGTTTACCCGGATTTCAATCCGTTCCAATTTATAATGTGGTACGCATTTTTTACAAAGGAATTCTCAATGGACAGATTAATACTCAAGCTGCATCAATAGCTTTTAACTTTTTTTTAGCAACACCGCCTACTATCATTTTCCTTTTTACATTAATCCCCTATTTACCCATCGAAAACTTTCAATCCGAACTGCTTAATTTAGTAAATAACTTATTACCAAATAATGCTTTTAGCTCTGTAAATAACACACTTGAAGATATAATAACACAACAGCGAGGCGATTTGCTTTCATTTAGTTTTTTTGCCGCTTTATTTTTTTCAACCAACGGAATAGCTTCATTTATTTCGGCATTCAACTCCTCTATTCATCTTAAAGAAACTCGTTCGTGGATTGCTCAGCGACTTATTGCATTTGTTTTAGTAATAATATTCTCTATTTTGCTACTTTTTGCCATTATTAGCATTGTTTTTTGGGGAGTAATTATGAATTTTCTCACACAATTGAATGTTTTTGAAGACAATTATATACTTTATTTGGTTGTTGTTACAAAATGGATAATAATAATCGCACTTTTCTATTTTTCAATCTCATTTATGTATTATTTAGCCCCCAGTGAACGTCTAAGATTTCGTTTCTTTTCGGTCGGAAGCACTTTTGCATCGATTATGAGCATTTTGGCTTCAGTTGTTTTTTCGTTTTATATCGATAATTTTGGACAATACAACAAGCTTTATGGTTCAATCGGTACAATTATGGTGCTTTTGCTGTGGATTTATCTCAATGCTTGGCTTATCTTATTAGGCTTTGACCTCAATGAAAGCGTTATTAGTGCACAAAAAAAAAAGTAATTACGTAAAAAAAACTTCCCAAAAAAAATATTCTTTCTTTGGGAAGTAACTATTAATTAATCAAAAAAAATCACTTTATTTTGCATTTTCTTTTTTTATCAAATTCAATGCAGAACCTTCTGTAAACCAATCAATTTGATTTTGATTGTAGGTATGGTTTGCTACAATGGTTTCCGAAGTTCCATCAGCATGATTTAACACCATTTCAATAGGTTTCTCGGGTGCAAATCCTGAAACTTTTACAGAAATCGTATCATTTTCGCTAATTTTATCGTAATCTGCTTTATTAGCAAAGGTCAAAGCTAAAACACCTTGTTTCTTTAAATTTGTTTCGTGAATACGTGCAAACGAGCGAACCAATACCACTTTCACACCCAAATGTCGAGGTTCCATAGCTGCATGTTCACGTGAAGAGCCTTCGCCATAATTTTCATCGCCAACTACAATAGAACCAACACCTTGCGCTTTGTAATAACGTGCTGTTGCAGGCACAGCATCATACTCGCCAGACAGTTGGTTTTTAATTTTATTGGTTTCGTCGTTGAAAAAATTCACTGCACCAATAAGCATATTGTTTGAAATATTGTCTAAATGTCCACGATATTTCAACCAAGGACCTGCCATAGAAATGTGGTCGGTTGTACATTTTCCTTTGGCTTTTATTAGCAATTTCATGCCATCAAAATCTTTTCCGTCCCAAGTACTAAAAGGCTCAAGCAATTGCAAGCGGTCAGATGTAGGCGAAACAATTACTTCAACCATAGAGCCGTCAGCTACTGGAGCTTGAAATTTGTTGTCTTCCACAGCAAAACCTTTTGGTGGTAAATCGATTCCTTGTGGTTCATCTAGTTTTACTTTTTCTCCGTTTTCGTTCACCAAATAATCGGTCATTGGATTGAAACTCAAATCGCCGGCGATTGCCAAAGCAGTAACAATTTCGGGCGATGCCACAAAAGCGTAAGTATTTGGATTTCCGTCGGCGCGTTTAGCAAAATTTCGGTTAAAAGAGTGAACAATTGTGTTTTTCTCCTTTTTATCAGCTCCTTCCCTATCCCACTGACCAATGCAAGGTCCGCAGGCATTTGCAAGAATTGAACCATTTATTTGAGCAAAAAAATCGAGCAAACCATCTCTTTCAGCGGTGTAACGCACTTGTTCTGAGCCGGGTGTAACAGTAAAATTGGCTTTAGCTTTCAATTTTTTATCCGCAGCTTGTTTGGCAACCGATGCAGCACGAGTTAAATCTTCATACGAAGAGTTTGTGCATGAACCAATTAAGCCAACTTCAACAGTTTTGGGGTAATCGTTGTCGATAATTGCCTGTTTCATTTCAGAAAGTGTCCAAGCTTTGTCTGGCGTGAAAGGTCCATTCAAATGTGGCTCAAGTTCAGAAAGGTTTATTTCGATTAATTGGTCAAAATATTTTTCGGGGTTTGAATATACTTCAGCATCACCAGTCAAGTGTTCTTTAATATCATTTGCCAAATCAGCCACTTCATTTCTACCTGTTGCGCGTAAATATTTTTCGGTATGTGTATCGTAACCAAAAATTGAGGTTGTAGCTCCAATTTCAGCACCCATATTGCAAATCGTGCCTTTGCCTGTTGCCGAAAGACTTGTTGCACCTTCGCCAAAATATTCAACTATTGCACCAGTTCCACCTTTTACAGTCAAAATTCCGGCTACTTTCAAAATAATATCTTTTGCAGAACACCAGCCACTTAATTTACCAGTTAATTTTACGCCAATAAGTTTAGGAAATTTTAATTCCCAAGGCATTCCAGCCATCACATCAACAGCATCAGCACCACCAACGCCAACGGCTATCATTCCTAAGCCACCAGCATTAACAGTGTGAGAATCAGTTCCAATCATCATTCCTCCCGGAAAAGCATAGTTTTCTAACACAACTTGGTGAATAATTCCGGCTCCGGCTTTCCAAAATCCAAGTCCGTATCTATTTGATACAGAAGCTAAAAAGTCATAAACTTCTTTATTTGTAACATTTGCGGTGTTCAAATCTTTTGCAGCACCCAACTTAGCTTGAATAAGGTGGTCGGCATGAACGGTTGAAGGCACTGCTGCCGTATTGCGTCCGGCTTGCATAAATTGAAGCAAAGCCATTTGAGCAGTTGCATCTTGCATGGCTACACGGTCGGGGCGAAAATCGACATACGAGGCGGCTCTTTTAAAAGCTTCTTTTGCATTTCCGCCATCTAAATGCGAATATAATATTTTTTCTGTCAAAGTCAAAGCTTTGCCAACAACTTTACGTGCCGCTTCAACTCGCTCAGGCATATTTGCATATACCTTTTTTATCATTTCTAAATCGAATACCATAAAATTATATTGTTATATTGTTGTATCTTACTATTGTTCTTCCTTTCAATTGCCTATTATTTTTTGTTTTCAACTATTTATGATTAAACAACAAACATTAACCATTCTTTTGAATTTTGCTTGCAAAAATAATATTAAATTTTGTTTTTAAAAAAGTTTTTTGTGCAAATATGAAAATAGTTTGATATGTAGTTATAAAAAAAAGCACAAAGCTAAACTAAATCAACTTTGCGTTTTTAACAATGTTTGCTCTATGCTGATTTTATTCCAATTCAGCCAAATATTTTTCGGCATCTAATGCAGCCATGCAACCCGAACCGGCAGCTGTTATAGCTTGCTTGTAAACAGGGTCTTGAATGTCGCCAGCGGCAAAAACGCCTTTTACATTAGTTTTTGAAGTGCCATGAGTCGTTTTAATGTAGCCATTCTCGTCGGTTTCGATATAATCGGCAAAAACTTTTGAATTTGGTTGATGTCCGATGGCTAAGAAAAATCCTTGCACTTCAATTTTCACTTCTTGCTCGTCAGGTTTTCCTTGATTTTTTATTAAGTTTGCACCTTCCAATAATCCATCGCCATACAAAGACTTGGTATTGTGATTGAAAAGAACTTCAATTTTTGGATTTCTAAAAACACGCTCTTGCATAGCTTTCGAAGCTCGTAAAAAGTCTTTTCGTACAATTAAATATACTTTTTCGGCTAAACCTGATAAATAACTAGCTTCTTCGCACGCAGTATCTCCACCTCCTACTACAGCTACCTTTAAGCCTCTGTAAAAGAAACCATCGCAAGTAGCACAAGCGGAAACTCCTGAACCTGAATACTTTTTCTCATCTTCTAAACCTAGATATTTGGCAGTTGCGCCTGTCGAAATAATTACTGAATCGGCTGTAATTACTGTGCTTTCATCTACAACAATGCGTTTAGGTGAAACAGAGAAATCAACGCTTGTAACTTCGCCCCAGCGAATTTCTGTACCAAAGCGTTCTGCCTGAGCTTTAAGGTCTTCCATTAAAACAGGTCCCGTTACGCCTTGAGGATAGCCCGGAAAATTTTCAACCTCTGTTGTAGTAGTTAATTGACCTCCGGGTTGCATTCCTTGAATTATAACAGGTTTCAAGTTTGCACGTGCTGCGTATATTGCAGCAGTATAACCCGCAGGACCAGAACCAATTATCAAACATTTTATGTGTTCAGAAACAGTTTCCGGTTTCGATTTATTTTCTTTTTCGTTTAAATTTAAACCTCCAAATTGTATCGCCATTTTGTATTTTTGTTTTATTGTCAGAATTAACTTTACTTTTCTGACTAATTGTCAGATTTATTCAAATTTCAATTATACAATATTTATTAAATCATTGAATTTCAATTAATAAAAAAACAATTAAAATTTGTATTAGTTATATCTCAAAATATATACCAATGTAGATAATTGTTATTTTTCAACTTTAATCTGACTTTCCAACTGCTTTTTTAATTCTTGCTTTTTTAATAAGTTCTTTTTGTATTTTGTTTGCACAATGTCTATTGCTACCAAAATAGTGATAGTAAAATATAATGTAGTTTGATTCATTGGTGTAATTTCATTACCAAATAGCTTTAAATGAGCAAGATGTCCACCTTCAGTAGTAAGCATTACACCTACTAATAATAAAATAAAAAGCCCCAAAACTTCAAACATTCTATTTTTATTTAAAAATTTATCAACTCTCTCAGCAATGGCTACCATCAATAAACCACCAATTATAATTCCAACAACCATTACCCACATAGTTTTTGTTAAAGCTATGGCACTCAATATAGAATCAAATGAAAAAACAACATTCATCACCATAATCATTGCCATAATTCCACCAATTGGTTTTGCTGTTTTGGGTTTATTTTCTAAAATGCTACTAAAATCATAATCTATCATGTGCCAAATTTCTTTAACAGCTATGTACAATATAAAAATTCCTCCGGTAAGCACTATCATGCTGTGAATGTTCATATTGATTGCAAAAATTGATTCTATATCATAAGTTATTATCGGATTTTGAAACAAAGGAATCAAATTTACAATAATAAAAAGAAGAGCTATTCTTATCAAAATAGCCATGTAAAGTCCTATTTTTCTAACAAATGCCTGCTTTTCGGCAGCAACATTTTTCGATTCAATCGAAATATAAAGTAAATTATCAATCCCTAAAACTGCTTGCAAAACTACAAGCATAAAGAGTGTTAAAATTTCATTCATTTTTTCAAATTTTATATTAAGTTTATTATGAAATGGCTCAAATATTATTTCAAAAGTTTCATTATAAAATTTTAATATTCAAGCTTCTATTTTTTTGATGCTGTAATCTTTTATATCAAATATTCGAATGCAAATTTAATATTTATTTTAAATTTACCGAAATTTTTTTAAGCTTTTCTGCCACACTTAAGAAATAATAAGCGATTAATATGGTTTTAGCTTTTGTAATATTGCTAAAAAAATGAAAAATAACAATAAAAAAAGTAGCTATAACATAATTGTATAGCTACTAAAAAAAGGATTATTCAACTTTTAACTTATTACTTTTCAGTAATTTACAAAAAAAAAGATACTATTTTATCAATCCCAAGCCTTCCAAAGCAGATTCATCGCTAGGCGAAAGCATCAAAACTTTGTTAAATAGTACTTTAGCTTCACGAGTTTTTCCTATTTGAAAACTTGTCCACGCATACATTATAAGTGCATCATAATCAAAAGGATACAAATCTACCACTTTTTTAAAATAAACTAATGCTTTAGAGTAATCCTTTCTGTTGTAATAAATTAACCCTAAACGATAGTTAGCCAATGTATTATTAGGTGAATTGGTCAAAACAGAGTTATATAAATTTATTACATCTGCCCATTTCCCAAGAGCTGCTTTTGGGTAAATAAGCCCAAATTTAGCTTCTTCAGAATACGGCATTAATTCTAAAGCGCGTGCATAATGAGTTTGCGATTCGGTATAATTTTTGGCACTGTATTCGAGCCAGCCTAGTCGCAAATTAACTTCATACGAATCGTTATCAAATACCGCTTTAATTTTTTTTATGGCGTCGTCATAATTTTTATTTTTTTCCAATACATAACTTTCAGAAAAAGCCTTTTGCATGGCACTGAAATCTTGTGCAAAGACAAAATTTGTTATTAGCAATAGGCTAAAAATACTTGTTAATTTTCTTAAAAATTCCATACGAGTCCTCCTAAAAATGTTTGTGAATTGTAATTAATTTGTTTATCTATTGAATTGATTTTATAGCTATTAGCTAAATTATAATTTTGGTATATTACATAAAAATAATTTGATTTTCCAAGCTTCAAATTAAAATTAACACCGTACCAATAATTAATTCTATCCAATCCATTATAAATTGTATATGCCTGATTATCAATAAAATCGTAAGTTTCTCCATACATGGCAAATGGTTCAATACTTATGGAATTTCCTAAAGCAAAACTCAATTTTTGTTTAATAACAAAAGCAGTATTATTACCATCTACTTTTGTATAATACTGAAAAAAACCTTCATTTTGCCAGTAAAATCGCCTATTTGCAAAAGGATAAAGCGTAAATAAAACTCCGGCTTGGCTTTGAAATTCTTGTCCCAAGTTAGAAACAGAAGTGGAAATTCCCAAATCGAAATACGCAAATTGTTTGGAGTATTCGGCAAAGCCAACAAAGTTGTTTAACGTTGTATAATAATAAGTTACAGGCGTTTGCCGCAAACTTCCTCCCCAACCGCTCGTAGTTTCTGTTCCGGTAGCAGTGAGCTTTTCATTGGCATAATTGAATGTTAATAGCAAATTTCTACCTTTTTTGAAATTAAAATTGCCCGAGGCGTAATATTGCCACTGAAAAACATCTTGATTGATAGCATCTTCTGAAAATTCTACATCATAGACTTTGCTGTTTCCGAACAAAAACCCCAAACCATTGAAAAATGTGAAACTGCCTTTGGAATAATGCTTTGAGTATAAATTTGTGTAATGCAAACTTTGCTTTATGGTTTGATTAAGTTCTTCGGTTGTATTGGTTACAGCTTCATAATTTTCGGGTAAATAATATCTATATTCTATGCCAAAACTATTAATAATTAAATCGTCATCGTAAAAACGAGTTTTTTCGCGTAAATCACCCTTGAAAGTTAGCCATAGCCTCCGAGCTTCTTCATACATTCCGCCATAAAGATATGAATAGTATAAATATTCCATGCCAAGTTCATCGTTTGGGTACTCAGAAAGTACTTTTTGAAAATAGAAAGCAGCTTTTCTGTATTTTTTTTGCTCAAATTCTGCAATTCCTAAACGATAATCTAAATAATAAAAGGATATTGCATTCTTTTTTGCATTTTTTCCCATTTTAACCAAGTTTTTCCACTCAGAATTCAAATATAATTGATAAGTTATGGAATCTAAACTGGAAAAAGTTAATTCCACTTGAGAAAAACCCCAATTGGAAATAAAAAAAATCAAAATTAAAAAAAATATTTTTTTCATGTAATAATTTTGTTTTTAATAAAAAGAAAATAGGTATTTTCAATCGTAAATTTTATATAGTTAATGTAAACTAAAATCTTCAAAATATTTCTTCATTTAATAAATCAATTTAAAATACTGAATACCAGAGCTATTAATTACAATTTCGAAATTATCTTGTTTTATTTTTTTATTAAATGAAATTGCTGAAATTTCAGAGCTTAATTTTATTTGAGAAGGAGAAAAATCATCATCTACACTCAAATAACTAAGCTTATATTCGGCTTTTAGGAAAAAATAAAATGGGGATAAAAAATCTTGAAAAAACATGCGTCTCCTTGAAAAAAGATTGTTTTGAGGCAACTTATCTTCAATTGAAAAGCCTTTATAAAAACCTAATTGAACTTTATAAAACGCTAAATAAAAGAAATAAAGTGTCGAATTTTTATCACCTTCAAAATTTATAAACTGGAAAAGTAATTCGTCGTTTTTAAAATATGCAGAAGAATTAGTTTTTCGACAGTACAAATACAAAACATTATAAATTGAAGTTTTAACTTCCCATTCATTATCTAATTTATCAGCAAAATTATCATTTTTTTCAAAAATTAATCCTTTTTCATCTTTAAAATTTTTAAAATTTAAAATTTGTCCCGGAATAAAGTGAAATGCTTGCAATAATAAAGCATTTGAAGCAATATTTTGTAATTTGTCCTGGTTTTTAGGGCTGAAAAGTGATTCCAGCTTTAAATACTTGTTTTCTTTTTTAATAAGGTGTGCAAATGGATAGAAAAAAGTCCTAGAGCCAATATAAGGCGTAGTCTGAAATTGAAAATGTAAATGTGGATAAGGTGAACGACCTGAATTTCCACACGTTGCAAGCACTTGACCTTTGCGAACAAACTCTCCTTTTTTCACTTTAAAACTTCCTTGTTTTAAGTGGCTTATTTGTGAATATAAATAATCTGAATGTTTGATTACCAAGCTATTGCCCCAATTTTGAAGCGTATTAATGTCGCCAATAATATTGTCAGCAATTCCATCTACCAATTCAGCTACAATTCCATCGGCAGTAGCTACAATTGGCTTATTGTAACAAAAATAATCGGTCGGAAAATCACCCTTGTTTTGAAACTGTTTTCCTTCATTATCAGTGATTACAAAGTCCCAAGCGTGTTGCCATTCGCCTTTGTGCGTATGCTCGCCTGCGTGTGCTTGCGATACAGTCCATTCGCCCAAAAATGGTAAATAAACCGGTAAATAAAAAGTACTCGGAAATCGCTCACTCACGTTCTTATGGAAATACAAATTTTCTTCTGGTGAGTTGCGTTGTTCAAGTGGTTCAACAAGTTCGCTGCGAGTTTGTGTGCGAAGTTTCATAACATACACAAACAAAAGTACCGTAATATTAAATGGCAACGAATAAATAGAAAGTTGATAATATGAAAAGAATTTGCTCAATCCAAATGTAAGTATTACGGTAATTGGCAATAATAAAAACAGCCATAAATACGACCAACGAGAAGGAATAAAGAAAAAACCACCAATGGCTATTGCTGTAAGAATATAATTAAAACCTATGTAAGTATAGCTCAACTCACTAAAATTTACACCCAAAAGCTGATAAAATAAATAAGCAATATAAAAACCAACAAGCGAAAGTGTAAAAGCAATACGAGAGCTAATCAGTAAAGCAATAGCAATAATTATTCCTGCTAATTCATTGAATTGAAATAAAATAGCACCAAGCGATAAGAAATAAATTCGCAAAGAAGCGGGCGTTTCAAAACTCGAAATCCAATTGTAAAAATCAACAAAATTTTGCCCACCAAGAGCATACAATTCATTGTAGAAATATATACCTCTCTGACTTACACCTATATACCATAAATCGTTCATTGCCAAATTAGCTGTCCACATCACCAAAATAAACGGAATACTTATGTAAGGCAAACCGTATTTAGTAAAAATTCCTTCCACAGTAAGTGTTAGAAAAAGTGTAAAAATAGATAACACTACTAACAAAAATAATCCGGCAAAAACGAATAATTGAAATTGTCTGGTCATTTTAAAAATACGATCTTACGCTTTTGTATATTTGAATTTGTTTTCAGTACACAGATATAAATGCCGCTGGCCATACCATGCGGATGATAATCAAGTTGATAGGATCCGGATTTAAGGTATCCATTTACCAAAGTATTTACTTTACGGCCAAGAATATCATATATGGAAACCGAGACCATTCCGTCTGCGGGAATATCAAACCTGATATTCGTTGACGGATTGAACGGGTTGGGATAGTTGGGATACAGTTTCATTTCAACC
>DZBP01000210.1 GCA_022729915.1 Draconibacterium orientale
TTCGGATTGATTCTTCGGATTGATTCGGATTGATTCAGATTGATTAAATTACAGATAAAAGAAATTAAAAAAGTACTAAGAAGTCAATTTTTTCGTTAAAAATAGAAATAACTATTCATAATTCTAAACATTTTATACGATATGAAAAATAAATTGATTGCACTCTTAGTACTTTTAACTTTTTCGGTATTTTGGAGTTGCGAAAAAGAAAATACAGAAGAAAAAGAAACGCTTTACGTTAAATTCGTCAATTCAAGTGGCTCAGAATATACAATTTACAGCATTCAGTTGCGAGCAAGAGGTTCAGTAACAAGTCAACAAACGCCAACGGCAGCTTGGAGCGCAAATATTTTGCTAAATGGCAAAACAATTGCGCCCGGCGCTCACGAATTTTTCACACTCGAAATCCCAAATATGGAATGGAGCGAATATCGTGTGGGAGTTATTGACAACGGAAACAACATAATGTTGCATGAACAAGTTGGATTTACAAGCAATTACGAGTGTCCAATCACGCATTGGGGAAGCGACGAGCGCACGGTAGAAGTAACGATTGAAGAAGATATTTTTACCGGTTTAATTAATTATAGCGGCTATTCTGATTTTGCCGGAATACAAAATTAAGTATGTGTAATCAACAAAGCGAACGTATTATCAAATAGGTTTTCTATAAACAAAAAATTAGCCACCTGATGAGCATTCAAATTTCAGATTAGCAATAAAATCTAGAAATTTAATAAAATTATTCATCAGATGACTTTTAAAACACCTACATTGATTTAATGCTTTACTATTTTTTTAACGTATAATTTTTCTTTGTATTTGAGTTTCAAAAAATAGATTCCCGAATTAAGTGATTCGGTATTTATTTCAATCATTTTTTCATTGAATTGTTTCAAAAGTATTTGCTTTCCTTCAATCGAAAGCAAGCTGACTTCAATTAATTGATTTTCAATATTTTCAGCTATTTCTATTTGAATAAAATCTTGAACCGGATTTGGAAAAACTTTAAAAAGAGTTTGGTCAAAATCCAAGTTTTCGATTCCTACGGTTGATTTTCTAACTTGCACATTATCAAACCAAACGGAATCTTGTCGGTTATTAATTCCATAAAAACCATAATTAACATAAAAAATAACTTTTTTAATTCTCGACTTATCAACAACACCACTATATGGTTCATTCGTAATCCAATGCGTATTAAAATCGCGCGAGTATGTATGAAAATTTCCATCTTTATTCACACTATAAATATTATAAACAGGCGTATAATCGGTTTTTCTGCCATTTACATCAACTAAATCCGCTCTCACAATTACCGAATTACTTAAATTTTTTGTTTTCATATCGAAAGCAAATTCAGGGTGATTGCTCATATCTATGGGTCGTTCAAATTCTAATTCAAAATATGGTGGAGCAGCCGCATTTTGAACATTGTATTTTACTTTTAAACTTCCATCGGCAGCACTGAAAATAAAAGTATTAGCAGTATTTGAAGAAGCAGTAATATTTTGAATGGATTTGTCTTCAAAATCAGCTAAAACCATTCCATTTCCTTCAGGAACTTGCACTACTTTCACTTGCTTTGAATAATTTGTAGGCACATTGTCTTTGGAAAACAACAACTTCACTTCGCCATCGCCCGCACCCCAATTCACTGTAATAGAGTTAGTTCCTTGTCCTGTAGTAATTTGAGCATCGGCAGGCACAGTCCATTCATAACTTCCACCCACAATATTGCCCACAGCGTAAGTTAAGCCCGTTTGATTTGGACTAACAAATTCATTACCAACAATTTCCACAGGCGAAGCTTCTTTATACACACGCACATAATCTACTTCCATGCGTGTAGGAAAAATAGCATCGTCCACACCTTGAGCACCTCCCCAATTACCGCCAACTGCCACATTTAAAAGTAAATGGAATGTTTTATCGAAGGGCCATTTTTCCCAATCGGCATTGCTGTTGAAAGTAAAATATTTTACATTATCTACAAAAAGTTCAATTTTCGTTTCAGTCCAATTCATCGAATAAACATGAAATGCAGTTGCAGCATCGGACAAAGCATACGACAAACCTACTTGAGTACCAATAGAATGGTTAAAAGCCTTAGTATGAACAGTTCCATGAATTTTTGTTGGGTCGTAGCCCACGTATTCCATAATATCAATCTCGCCACTTGCGGGCCAAGAGCCATATTCCCAATTGGTTGGCAACATCCAAATTGCAGGCCAGCTTCCTCTTCCGCCAGCAACTTTGGCTCTTACTTCAATTTTGGCATATTTCCAGTCGCCTTTGTTGCGAGTAACCAAACGCGCTGAGGTATAATTCATTCCACCAAAACTTTCTTTTCTGGCTTCGATGATAAGATTGCCATTTTCTACACGAGCATTTTCGGTTCGGTTTTCGGTATAATACTGTAACTCATTGTTTCCCCAGCCACCGCCGCCTACATCGTAGCTCCATTTTGTAGAATTTGGCAAACCAGTATAATCAAATTCATCGCCCCAAACCAATTCTAAATTTTGGCTTTGTGCAAAGGAATAAGTAAACAGGTAAAATAATAATAGTAATTGTTTTTTCATATCTTTTAAAATTTTAAAAATAAACAGATAAAAATCAAAATAAGCACCAGTGATGTTTTATTTAGAGAAACCTTTTTGTAATCAAATAAATTTAAAGCACTTAGCAAAATAAAATATACAATTAAATTTGGTTCACACATAATTGCCAAAGGCATATTTCAATAAAATAATTCATTTTAGGACACTTCTAAAAACAAATAATCAAAGCAACAATCAATTTTTAACAAATCGAATCACTTTTGTATTGTCAGTGTCTATTATTTTAACAACATAAATTCCGCTCGGAATGTGCGAAATATCAATATTTTGCTCATTTTGAAATAAAGAAGTAGTCAGTATTGTTTTGCCATGCAAATCAAAAATAATCAATACTGCTTCTTTCTCTAATAACGAACTGATTGTCAGAATATTTTGTGCCGGATTCGGAAATATTTTAATGTTTTGAATTGGCGAAATATCGTCAATATCGGTTAAATTAATATCTACTTTGCAAGTTGCTGTTTTTTTTCCATCGCCACTTGTAACGGTAATAATTGTAGAACCCACAGCTACTCCGGTAATTAAACCGGTAGAACTTACCGTTGCAACCGCTTTGTTGCTCGAAGAATATGTAACATCTTTATTTGCAGCATTATCAGGAAAAATAGTTGGGTACAGTTGCGAAGTTTCACCAATTTCAAGATTAGCTTCAGTTCTATTCAAAAAAATATAACTAACTGGAATTGTATAAGTTGACGATGTTATAGCCCAATTAAAAAATTCCCAGCCAGCTGGCGAAGTTCTCGAAGAAGTCATTCCGCTTGTTGCACCATTTTCGGACGAAACATACATTCCATTTGAGCCTCTTATCGAATAAACTCCATATAAATTGGTCAAAGTAAATTTTTGATTTGTTCCGATACTCGTTCCATTACAATAAAGTTTATTGTCTGATGTATTGAGAGTTACAAATTTTCCGGTATTCGATTTTAAAGCATATTGACCATTTTCGGCATCAACCAAAGTAAATTGCTCGGTTGAGCCTGCACTTGATTTGGTGCAAACCAACAAACTACCTGTACCCGAAGCACTTACATACATACTGTTGTTACCCTTGAGCGTAATAGTATGTGTAGGAAGTGGAACGGGATTGTTAGCTACCGAAAAAGTTTCGTCTTTGAAAACAAAATTAACCGAAGCAAGATTGTAATTACCTGCTGCATTGGCTATTCTAATGGCTTGCGCTCCGGAAGTATTAAAATTTCCGGTACATGTAACTGTTGCCCAAGTTTTGTAACTACCTGTATTTGGAATAGTTGCAGTTGCTAAGACTTCTGTTCCGTTGGCATTTTGTATTTGTAAAGTTCCCGTTGTTCCGCTACCGTTTGCCACTCTAAATTCGACAGTATAAGTTCCTGTTTTTTCGATATTTACCGAATATTTCATCCATTCAAACAGATAAAACCAACCAATGCAATAGCCATTTGAAAACTCATCGGTACAAGTTTCGATGTCCACTCCATTGTTTCGATAAATCCAACCCTCGTTCCAGGCTGTATAAGCATTGGTGGTAACGAGCAAATCCTCAGAGGCTTGGTCAGAATAAGCATATCCTTCTAATCCCATATCGTATTGCGGCGCATAAATTCGTCCGGGAATTTGATTTGAAGTCCAAGCTTCGGTAGTTCTATTTGAGGGTTGTTTAAAAATGGCTCTTAATAGCTCTGTATTTGGCGTACAATTCTCATTTTTAACATTTTCTGCTAATTGCATCAAAATGGTATAAGCCGTTGTAGGGCTAAGATTGGGATTTGAACCTCCCAAATAATTGAGTAAATCTTGATAGCCGGCAGGATATTTGGCATCAGTAAAATCGTTGATGCTTTCAAATTTTTTCATAGGCCACCACGAAGAGCCAATGTTAAAACTTTTAAAAAGTTCGGCAGTTTTAGTAAAATGTGTGTTACTATTTTCACCATGTTCACCACACCAAATTGGTCGGTTTTGCGAGGTACGAATATCGAGTGCAAATTTAATATCGGGCACAGTTGTATTCGACCAATATTTATGAAAAACATACACCATATTGGCGTCCCAAGCAGGCGTAAGTCCGGTGTAATCGTTTGAATACCAATTACCTTCAACAAATAAAATATGACTATCGCCATTGGCTCTAATGGTATCGGTGAGTCTGCCATAAATTTGTCGTAAAGCAGCTCCTCCGGGCAAATCCCAAGCAGGTTCGTTGATTAAATCGTATCCGGCTATAATGCTTTCATTTTTATATCTTTCTGAAAGTTTTCGCCAAAGTTTTACGGTTTTTGATTTGTTGGCATTGCTTTCCCAAAGCGAAGGTTTTGTGTTGTCGTAATCGCTGATGTTGTTGTTACTTTGTCCGCCCGGCGTGGCGTGTAGGTCGATAATTGCATAAACTCTCGCTATTTTGCACCAATTCAAAACATTATCGAGCAACGTAAACCCTTTGTCGTTCCAAATATCTGGCGTTCCGAGATTTACAAAATATTCGTAATGCAACGGAATGCGCACCGAATTAAAACCCCATTCTTTAATTTGATTGATGTCGGCAGCCGTAACGTGGTTTGCAAGCCAAGCATCGTAAAATTCGTTTGTTTTTTGACTTCCCATCAAAGTAGTCAATTTTTTTTTCCAAGTGTGCTGGTCGGGAGCTTGCGAGTTGGAATTCATCATGTATCCTTCCATCACCATCCAGTTTCCGAAATTGATGGCATTCAAAACAACTTCTTGATTGGTAGAAGAATTAATTATTTTTTGTCCGCTAACGGT
>DZBP01000002.1:0-24938 GCA_022729915.1 Draconibacterium orientale
GACATTATTTTCTTTGAATTGAAAATAATTGACGCGCTTGTTCTAAGGTTTCTGGTTTTCCAACATCTAGCCATGAATCAGAATCGTGCACAAATGCATTGATTATATAATCGTCTGATAAATCTAAAAATGCTTTGAATATTGAAAATTTTCCTGTATTTTTAATTACACTAAGCATCTTATAATCAATAATATGAATCCCACTAAATGCCAATTCGTAGTATTCTTGAGCTATACGAGTTAATCTTTCTTCACCTGTAGCCAAATTTCGCCAACCTGCAAGCGAATTTTCAGAGTCAAACAGCAATTTACGAGTTGTATCTCTATTTTTAGCTGCAACTGTTGCCATAGCACCTGTTTTTATGTGAAATTTCATCATTTCATTCAAATTTATATCCGAAATAATATCCACATTGTATAAAAAGATATGCTTTTCGTCTTCTAAAAGATGTTTCGCATGCATTAAACCTCCGCCTGTATCTAAAAGTTCATCAATTTCATCAGAAATATGAATTTTAACTCCAAAATTTTCATTTTCGCTTAAAAAATTTACAATTTGATTTGCATGATGATGCACATTTATAACTATTTCATCTACACCGGCACTTTTTAATTTTTCAATACTATATTGCAATAAAGTTTTTCCATTTACTTCTACCAATGCTTTGGGTTTATTTTCAGTTTCGCCTTTTAAGCGTGAGCCTACTCCGGCTGCAAAAATCATTGCTTTCATTTACAAGTAGTTAGTTATATTTTTTAAATGTTAAATTTAATGCTCCTTTTTGGTCAAAATTGATAGTAACGCGTACAATTTTAGTCGTTTTGTCATAGCTGCTTTTCACTGCTTTACCGTTGTAAGTAATGCTTTTAGGCTCATTTACAATATTATGTAAAATGCAAACTATTTCTTTAGATTTTGAACCTTCATACTTATGAACTTGCTGAATGCTCAAAGTTAAGTTTTTCTTCTTTCTAAAAGCGTCAAACTGAATCAGCTCATAATTTGATTTTTCAAATGAATTGGGAGTAATTCCATCGTCATTATAAAGTTTATAGTTTGATTTTGAGATACTTTCATCTAAATAATAGTGCATTTCAAACTGGTCTAAATTATACGAAGCCGTATTAAGCACATCACTTTTCATTGCAATAAAGCTACCACCTTTCACAAAAGTAGGAATATTTTGCATCGTAACATCAATTTCAATTTCTTGACCACCCAAATATTGCTTTTCGGTGTAAAAATCGAACCAGTTTGTATTTTGTGGCAAGTAAACCTTTTGTTTTTTTACATTTGGTGCTTTGATGGGTGAAATCAAAAAAGCATTGCCCCAAAAGTAAGCATCTTGATACTCAAGTAATTTTAAATTGTTAGGTTCGTTAAAAAACAAAGGAATCATTAGAGGTTTTCCTGTTTGTGAATTATCGAAAGCCATAGTATAAATATAAGGTAAAAGCTTGTAACGCAATTTGATAGCTTTTTTTGCATAAGCTTTTGTTGTTTCATTTTGAAAAACAGGTTCCGGTGCAATTGCTTCTTGCGCATGTGGGCGATAAATCGGTTGAAAAACACCATATTGCAACCAACGTATATATAGCTCATTATCAATCTTTTCACCACCAGCAAAACCGCCTAAATCGGAGTGCATATAGGCAATTCCTTGCATTCCCATTTGCATCGAAATTTCGGGTTGAGAAAACAAACCTCCCCAGCTTCTCGAAACGTCGCCAGTCCAAGGAATGATGCCAAATCGTTGAGAACCAGCAAATCCGGCTCGCATCAAAATAAACGGTCGTTGATTTGGGAAATCTTTTTGATAACCTTCGTAAATCATTTGTAACCAACGATGTCCGTAAGCATTATGCAACTCATCGGCAGTGCCAATGCTGTGCAAAAGGTCGCTTGGGTGTACTTCGGGTTCGCCCAAATCGCCCCACCAGCCATCAACTCCTTGCTTGCTAAGGTCTTTGTAAATATTCCAAAACCAATTTCGGCTATTTTCTTCAAAAACATCTACAATTCCGGTATTTCCAAAATAAAAATCGTAAGTATATGGGTCGCCGTTTGATTTTTTGCCAAGTACCTTATTTTCAGCAGCTTCTTTCCATTTCGATGAGCTTGTCAAAATAAATGGTTCTGTAACCAAAATAGTTTTTATGTTTTGCTTTTTTAGTTCCGAAAGCATTTTATCTGGGTCGGGGAAACTATCTCTGTACCAATCGAGTGCGCCCATATCACCCATAATTTCTTTGCCAAACCAATAAATATCTATCACAACAGCATCGAGTGGAATATTGCTTGTAACAAACTTATTTACAGTGCTTAATACTTCTTCTTGAGAATGATACCCAAATCGGCTCGAGAAATTACCAAACGCCCAACGTGGCGGCAATGGCTGGCGACCTGTAAGCGCAGTGTATTCTTCCACTAAATTGAACCAATTATCGCCAGCTATTACGTAATAGTTCATTGCTCCGCCCACAGCGCCAAAGTTCAAAGTATTATTTTTCTTGCTATCGAGGTCAAGGAAACCTTTTGCAGGATTATCAAACAAAACGGCATATTTTTTTGACGAAATCACCAAAGGCAAACTATAATTCATTTGTTCAGAATAGGTTTCAAAACCATAATGTGCTCTATTGTAAAGCGGAAGCTTATGCCCTCTTCTATCCATACCTAAAACTCTGGAACCACCTCCAAAAAATTTCTCAGTATTTTCAACTGCAAAATTAAATTGGGAAAATGTGTCTGAAACTTGACAATCATTTTTTTCACTAATAAGTAATTGATTTTTATAGAAATAACTTATACTAAATGGAGCCTTGATTATTTTTACTGTCATCTCGTTGCCTGCAAATAAAGCTTCATTTTTAGTTTCAATTAATTTGAAATTAGTCTTTTCTGCTTGTTTATTAACTGCAAATGAAAAATATTCGGTATTTTTACCTTTCGCTATAAACGAAGTATGTATCATTTTTTTACTAAAGGGCTTTATTTTATAAGTTCCGCTTGAAAGTTCAATAACCAATTCATTATTAATTACTGATAATGAATTAAATACAGCTGTTGACTGTTGCGATTTTGCTCCAAAAACTGCTCCTACTAAGAAGCAAATTATAATTATTTTTTTGATAATTCTACTCATTTTCAAAAATTTTTAAGGTATCTATTAGTTAAAACTAGCTACAAATTTAATTGTTTATTCACATTCTACCATATTTTATTGTTAAAATAGATAAAAAAAGAGTATGCAAACGTTTTTATTAGCACTTTGAGTTTGTAATAGGATAGTAAATTTTAACTATTTAATAAAAATCCAAAGATTTAATGCTATTAATTATCTTTTATAATCATTTTATTATCACATAGTTCTGCAATAATTCCTGCTAGATTGTTTTATTTTCATTTTTTCAGCACGTTATTTTAATTTAATAAAAAAAAATCAAAATATAAAACACAACGGTTATGGAAACAAAAATAAATTCAGAGATTGAAACTCTAAAAAAACAAGTGCATCGATTGCAAAAATTCGCACTTTTTGTAAGCATTATGCTGGTTTTAGTTACACTCATTTCGGCAGGATTTGGAACGCATACGCTTATTCAAGCTACACGTTTTGAGGTTATTGACGAATCAGGCAACGTTATTCAAATTCTCGATAGAGAAGGACTTAGACAAAACGGGCAAACTTCAAATCAAAATTGGAATAACAATTCGGGAAGGCACAATCAAAACGATAGAATACGGTTTATTTTCAACAAATTAGGAAGCTCTAGCGGTTTTGTACAAATAAATAATTTGGCAGGAGAAACGATTGCTACACAAAATTTTTACACACAATTTGACGAAAAAATTATAGTCAATTATAATATTGTTTATTATTTCGATAAAAACACAAAAGAAGTCCGTTTCAACAACGTACTCGTTATCGGAAATGCAAGCGAAATAGACAAAGCAATTGATATTTGCCTTTTTCATTATGTAAATAATTTATTTCAACCTTAAAAAATTAACTACAAATCATTGTTTTTTTACTTTTTTTGAGTGTATAAGTTTTGTAGGTTGATGTTTTTTTATATTTTTGTGCGTTCAAAAAAAACAAATTGAGCAAAATCAAAAAAAAAGAGCTTTTTTCTTTTTGAAAAACAAGTAAAAAACAAACCCAAAATATAAAAATATGTTTGATAGTTTATCGGATAGATTAGACAGAGCGTTTAAGATTTTAAAAGGCGAAGGAAAAATTACAGAAATAAACCTAGCCGAAACATTAAAAGAGGTAAGACGTGCATTGCTTGATGCCGACGTAAACTTTAAGATAGCCAAAGATTTTACAAATACCGTAAAAGAAAAAGCACTTGGACAAAACGTTCTTACGGCAGTAAAGCCTAATGAGATGATTATCAAAATTGTACACGATGAGTTAGCCGAACTTATGGGTGGACAATCGGTGGATATTAGCAAAAAAGGAAATCCTACCATAATTTTAATTGCCGGACTTCAAGGTTCGGGTAAAACGACTTTCTCCGGAAAACTTGCCAATTTACTAAAAACTAAAAAGGCAAAACACCCAATGCTTGTAGCAGGCGACGTGTATCGTCCGGCTGCTATTGAACAGCTTAAAGTGCTTGGTGCTCAAATAAATGTGCCCGTTTACACCGAAGAAGGAAGCTTAAATCCTGTTGAAATTGCTAAAAATGCAATCAAACGTGCAAAACTTGATGGCAACGATGTGGTAATTGTCGATACTGCCGGACGTTTAGCCATTGATGAGCAAATGATGAACGAAATCAGCAACGTTAAAAAAGCCATCGAACCCAACGAAATTCTTTTCGTAGTGGATTCTATGACTGGACAAGATGCTGTAAACACTGCCAAAGAATTTAACGACCGTCTTGATTTTGACGGAGTTGTACTTACAAAACTTGACGGCGATACTCGTGGTGGAGCTGCTCTTTCTATTCGTTCGGTTGTAAATAAACCGATAAAATTTGTTGGAACAGGCGAAAAACTTGAAGCTCTTGATGTTTTCCACCCAAACCGTATGGCAGACCGTATTTTGGGAATGGGCGACATTGTTTCGTTGGTAGAAAAAGCTCAAGAACAATTTGATGCCGAAGAAGCAAAAAAACTGCAACGCAAAATTCAAAAAAACCAGTTTAATTTTGACGATTTTCTTTCACAAATAAAGCAAATCAAAAAAATGGGAAATTTGAAAGACCTTGCTGCCATGATTCCGGGTGTAGGTAAAGCCTTGAAAAACATTGATTTTGATGACGATGCTTTCAAAGGAATTGAAGCCATAATTCAATCCATGACCAAAACCGAACGTGCCGACCCAAGTATTTTGAACGGAAGTCGCCGTAAACGTATTGCAAACGGTAGTGGAACTAACATTCAGGAAGTGAACCGATTGATAAAACAATTTGACGAAACTCGCAAGCTTATGAAAATGCTTTCGGGCGGAAATAATATGCGCAAAATGATGGGCGGAATGAACGCTATGAAAAGATAAATCCCTAATATATAAATAATTACTCAAAATTAGTTAATGTAAAACGGGAGCAATTTTAATTGTTTCCGTTTTTTTTTTTTTGAACACTACTTTAATTTGCTTTTTCAGTTAAAAAATTGTATATTTGTAAAAAAAAATTATGCAACAGCACCCTCAAAATATAACCATCGAATATTTGCAAGGATTAATGGCAGATGTAATTCTTTCTCAAAAAGAAGTAGCTGCCTTATTTCGTGAATCGGACAAGAAATTTCTGGAAACCGACAAAAAATTTCTGGAAACCGATAAAAAATTTCTCGAAACTGATAGAAAATTTCAGGAAATGAGAGAAGATTTTAAGGAAACCGATAGGAAATTTATGGAAACCGATAGGAAATTTATGGAAACCGATAAGAAATTTATGGAAACCGATAGGAAATTTATGGAAACCGATAAGAAATTTATGGAAACCGATAGGAAATTTCAAGAAACGGATAGAATAATTAAAGAAACGGATAGAATAATTAAAGAATCCGATAAGAAATATAAGGAAATGACGGAAGAAACCAATCGGAAAATGCTAGAATCAAAACAAGAAACCGATAAAAAATTCAGACAAATTCATGAAGAATTAGGTGGAATAGGAAAAAGCAATGGCGAAATAGCCGAAAGCTTTTTTTCTAATGCACTGAAAAATAAAATGCAAATTGGAAAGTTGAAATTTGACTACATTGATTTGAACGTAACTCGCAAAAAGAATAGTGTAGAGGCTGAATACGATGTGATTTTGTACAACAATTATAAAGTTTTGGTTGTTGAAATTAAATACAATTTTAGAATGGACCATCTACATAGATTCTATAAAAGTAGTCTGAAAAAATTCAGAAGCTTATTTCCTCACTACAAAGAATTTAAATTGTATGGCGCAATTGCGGCACTTACTTTTGAAAAAGATGTAATCAAAGAAGCCGAAAAATATGGCTTTTTCGTTTTAACTCAAAGCAACGACAATTTAAAATTGCGCAATGCAGCAAGTTTTGAACCGAGCGAAATAAAATAAGAAACAAAAAAAATGACAATAAACTTTCAAAAATATCAAGGAACAGGTAACGATTTTGTATTGATAGACAATAGAAATAAAAAATTGACACCTGAAAATTTTGGACAAAAACAAATTGCTTTTCTTTGTCACAGACGCTTTGGAATTGGAGCCGATGGTTTAATGTTAGTAGAAAAGTCTGAACTTTACGATTTTGAAATGAAATACTACAATTCCGATGGAAATTTAGGCAGTATGTGTGGAAACGGTGGCAGATGTATTGTAGCTTTTGCAAAAAAAGTTGGTGCTTTTGAAGGAAACATAATTCGTTTTATTGCGAGCGATGGTGAACACGAAGCCCAAATATATGAGTCTGATAACCAAATATTTGTAAAGCTAAAAATGCAAGATGTTTCGGAAATTATTGAAAGTGAAATTTTTACTTTTTTAAACACAGGCTCTCCACATCATATCGAATTTGTAGAAAACACAGAGTTGGTTGATGTTTTTACTAAAGGCAAAGCTATTCGCTACGATAAACAGGCGTATCCAAATGGAACGAATGTAAATTTTGTTCAAGTTGCAGGAAATCAGATAAATGTGCGCACTTATGAGCGTGGTGTTGAAGACGAAACCTACTCATGTGGAACTGGTGTAGTAGCTTCATCGATAGCTACTTTTGTGAAAAATCCATCGTTGAAAAACGAATTTGAAATAAATACAAAAGGAGGAAACTTAAAAGTTTCATTCTCACCAAAAACAGAAAATTCTTTTGAAAATATTTGGCTCGAAGGCGCTGCTACTTTTGTTTTTGAAGGAAATATTGAACTCTTGTAACTAGTAATCCATTCTTACTATTTTTTAAGCTACCAAAATTTCAAGTTTATTAAATTTTTGATAGTTTTTTTTGTTTTATAACTTACACTTGCATATTTGCAAAACGTTAATTTAATGTTAATTTAATGTTATTTTAAAATTATCTATTTCGTAAATTGTTAAATTTATATTTTGTTGCTTAATTTTTATTTGCATATTAATCAACACTTTAATAAATTTTAAACTAATAACACATCTAACTATTGAAATAATTAATTAAGTTTTGAAAAAATAATTGCAATATAATTTAACTTCTATTTAACTTTGCTGTGTAAAAAAATTAAATCAATACAAACCAAACTAAAACAATTTAATGAAAACAATTCAAAAATTACTACTACTTAGTGTACTAGTTTTTTCTACAATTATGTCTTATAGCCAAGGAGTTACCACTTCATCGCTTAAAGGCAAAGTAGTTGATGCCAGTGGAAAACCACTTGATGGCGTTACTATTGCTTTAATACACGTACCGTCAGGTACACAGTACGGAACAATGAGCCGTGCCGATGGAGGCTATGACCTTCAAGGAGTTCGTGTGGGAGGTCCATACACAGTAGTAGCTACTTCGGTAGGTTTTGCAAAGCAAGAAAAATCTGATGTTTACTTAAATTTGAATGAAACGCTAAACATCGATTTTGCACTTTCGCAAACAGACCAACAATTAGAAGAAGTTACTGTTAGTTACGACAAAACCGATTTGTTAAATTCGGAACGTACAGGTGCTGAAACTTACGTAAACAGCAAAGAATTAAACTCTATGCCCACAATTTCGCGTGGACAAAAGGACTTTACTCGTTTAACTCCTCAATCAGATGGTTACAGTTTTGGTGGTAGAAACAATTTGTACAACAACTTCTCTCTTGATGGTTCTATTTTCAACAATTCTTTCGGGTTAGACTATGCTACTCCGGGCGGACAAGCTGATGCTCAACCAGTTTCGCTCGATGCTATTGAGCAAATTCAAGTTTCAATTGCGCCTTTTGATGTTAGAGAAGGTGGATTCACTGGTGCAGGTATCAATGCTGTAACTAAATCAGGAACTAACACCGTTAAAGCTTCTGCTTACTATTATTTTAGAAATGAAAAAATGATAGGTAAAAAAGTGAACGAATTGGAAGTTCCAAATTTAGATTTTAATACTTCACTTTCGGGAATTACTGTGGGTGGACCAATTATCAAAAACAAATTATTTTTCTTCTTAAACGCTGAAGCAGAACGCAGAGACGAACTTGCTCACGGTTTTGTAGCAGACAATAGTACAAATTCTGGCGACAACGTAACTTCTGTTAATGAAGATGATATTAAAGCTGTAAAACAACATTTACTCGACGAATGGGGTTACGATGCCGGTGAATATCAAGGTTATAACCACGAAACTTTCAACAATAAATTTTTGGCAAAACTGGATTGGAACATAAGCAGCAAACATAAATTTTCGATTCGCTACAATATGCTCGATGCTTGGAAAGATATTCTTCCTCACCCTGAAGCAATTATAGGTCGTGGTCCAACAAGTTATCGTTTGCCTTTCGAAAATTCGTCATATACTATCAACAATAAAATTAGCTCAATAGTTAGCGAATTGAACTCACGCTTTAGTAATAACTTGGCAAACAAACTTTTAGTTGGTTACACTGCTTTCCGCGATAATCGCGAGCCACATTCAAAACCTTTTCCGGTTATTGATATTTTCGATGCCAATGGAAACTTAGCCATTACAGCAGGTTCTGAAATGTTTTCGACTAACAACATTCTTGACCAAGATGTATTTCAATTTACTGACAATTTAACTTATTATGCTGATAAACATACAATTACAGGTGGGGTAAACGTAGAAATTTTCAAATTTAACAACTCATTCAACTTATTTTACTATCCTTGGCACATGTATTTTGGTGGTGTAGATCAATTTTTAGCTACTACTTCTGCTGATGTGGATTTCAACGCAGAGGTTACAGAAAGTAAAAAAAAGCCATTTGCAATGTCTGAAGTAGATGTTGCTCAAGTTGGTTTTTACGCACAAGATGAATTTAAAGCCTCTGATAATTTGAATTTAACATTTGGTCTGCGTGTCGATTTCCCTGTTTATTTAAACAAAATAGCTGAAAGTAGCGACATTCAAAATTTTACAGGTTGGAAAAATGAAAATGGCGAAAGTGTAAGCATCGACCCATCAGTTTGGCCTAATTCAAATGTAATGTGGGCTCCTCGTTTTGGTTTTAATTGGGACGCTAAAGGCGACAATACGCTCAAAGTACGCGGAGGTTCGGGTATTTTCACAGGTCGTATTCCTTTTGTTTGGTTAGGCAACCAATCTACAAATTCACAAATGGTTGAACAATCAGGCGGCTACACTTTCCAAATTAATTCAACTGCCGAAGGTTTCAAATTTCCACAAGCTTGGAAAAATAATTTAGCCGTTGATTACAAATTTGGAAATGGCTGGTTAGCTACTTTTGAAGGAATTTACACAAAAGACATCAATGCTGTGGTTCACAGAAACTACGATATGCTTAAACCTTCGTCAAGTTTAACAGGAACTGGAGATACTAGAGCTGTTTTTGGTGGTTTTAACGAAACGCATATTTACGCTACTTCTGGCAATCAAACTTTCTTAGATGCCGGAGTTATTGTAATGGACAACGTAAAAGAAGGTTACCAATATACTTTAACCGCTCAATTGAAAAAAGAATTTTCGTTTGGCTTGAGCATGAGCGCAGCTTATACTTACTTAAAATCAACTGATTATACTTCAATTCCTGCCGAAATTGCTGCTGATGCTTTCCAACGCAATCCGGTAATTGGCGATCCAAATCAACCGATTTTGTCATATTCGCGTTATGGTATGAAACACAGAGTGATAGCTACTTTGGCTTACCAAGTTGCCTATAAAAATATGGCAACTTCAATTGCTGCATTTTTTGAAGCAGGTCAAGGCGGACGTTACTCTTACCTTTATTCGGGCGACGTAAACCAAGACGGAATAGCTACGAACAACGATTTGCTTTATGTACCTGCCAATCAAAGTGATATTCATTTTGGAACAGTTTCGGATGGTGTAGGAGTTACAGCTGCAAATGCAGCAGAGCAATGGACTGCACTGAATGCATTCATTGAGCAAGACCCTTATTTGAGCACTCGCAGAGGCGATTATGCTGAGCGTCATGGAGCTATGCTTCCTTGGTTTGCACAAATGGACGTGAAATTAGTTCACGATTTTAATTTCATGGTTAAAGAAAGCAAAAATACGCTTCGTTTGAGTTTAGATATTTTGAATTTTGGAAATATGATTAGCTCTAAATGGGGCGTTAGAAAGTTAGTTGCAACCACAGCTCCTATAACTTTCAATGGCTTAGACTCTAACAATGTACCTTATTTTAGCTTCAATACCAATCTGAAAGAAACTTATATCGACAATGTTTCGGTATATTCAAAATGGCAAATGCAACTAGGTATTCGTTATATTTTCAACTAAGAAATTATAAAACTTTCAATAAAAAAAGCCGTTTCGTGTTTACGAAACGGCTTTTGATTTTATCATGTAAATTATTTCGACAAATTATCGTCGAGATAAGCACTTGGGTACAAAATATTTTTGGGTACAATTTTAAATAATAAAGGCAAAGTAATAAAACTTCCCGGCAATACAAAAATAACAAACATCGGAATTGTTTTTAAAATATCCAAAATTTGTTTTTTTACAATTTCGCTTTCTTCAGGAGTTAAATCGGATTGAATCGATTTTTTTAGTAACGACATCAATTCTTTGCTTTCGCTAAATTCTTTGGCAAGCTTCTGTTTATTAGTATCAATTGAGCGTTTCAACCCGTCAATAAATCTATTGCTCACAACTTCATAACTCTTTTTGCCTTGCAAGTAAGGTACAGATTCCCAATTATTTAACACAAATGCTTCAACAGCCATCATACTTTCATTGAGCTCATCTTGCGAAAGCTCCAGTTTGTGAGCTAAATCGCGCAAAAATTTCAGCTCGTACCCTTCCACATCTTTGTCTGCCCAAACAGCTATAATAGCCATTTCTAAAACATATTTCTTTAATAGCCAAGATGATACAGGTCGCAAATCGATATTAACCAACTTAGGAGGATAATGCAAATATTCTTTTGCAATTTCATGATTCGCATCGGATAGTTTCGATGATTTAAGCAACAAATTGTAAAATTGTATTTCTCTATCTTCCAGTCTATTATCAGCGTTTATAGCAATAGAAATTATTTGCAGCAAAATCATAAATATTTCTTCTCGCTGCTTTCTAATTACTCCATTATTTTTATTTGCTCGGTTTTGTAACCAAATAGAAAAGTAAATAATATCAACAAAAAGTAAACTATTTAAGAAAAAACCAGCCCAAAAATTGTCGATAGAAGCGCGTAAATTTAATTGCTTTTCGATAAAATTTTCAGCCTTTTTAGCTCTGTTTTGTTTGGAAACAAATAAATTAATAAAAAAATTTCCTTTCAATTCAGGGAAAAGAAATTTGTAGAAAGCAATAATATCTTCTATTACTTGTTTATCGCTATGAGCTTGTGTATCAAATAATTTAGCACAAAGAATGAGCGTTTCGGTGAGTGAAAGTTTTGTAAGCTCCTCATTTGAAAGGCTTGCAAACTCATCTGAACTCATTTCCGGCAAACTCAAAGGGTGTCCATAAATAAATCCAGTAGGCTGCACTTTTTCATAAAAAAGTAGTTCGTAGTCTAAAGATTCTGTAGAATCTACCTTTAAATCGTTTGTGGTTTCAGAAATATATTTTCCTCTATTACGAAGATATTTTTCTAACCAACCATTTTCATTATACATATTTCCTCTTATTTTTTAAACGCGTTAAAATAAAAAACTTAAATTTTTCCATTAAAAATGTATTTGAATTTTTGGTAAAAGAGTTGCTAATCTTTCTCTTTCTTCCAAAGTTATTGGATTATTTTTTAAACTTAAATAAGTTAAATTACTCAAGTTTACTATTTCGCTTGGCATACTTAATAATTTATTTTCATCAAGAAAAAGCCCATACAAACTACTGTGATTTATAATATTTTGTGGTAATTCTAATAAATTATTATTCTCTAAATAAATATTTTCTAATACTAAGTTCGAATTTATTAAATCAATGGCTTCTTTAAAATTTAATTTTGGACATGAATTTAGTTTTAGAGTCTTTAAATCCTTTATTTTAACCACATTCTCAGGGAGTTGCGTCATTAAAGAATCATTAAGTTCTAAAATAGATAATTTATTTAAACTTAAAATATCTTTCGAAATTGAGTTCAATTTACGCCCTTCAAGTGTAAGTGAAACTAAATTATTCGCCTTTTTTAACTTAACAAAAGCTTCGTTCAAATAGACTTCAGAAGTCGAATGCAGTTTTATTGCCATTATATTTTCAAAACGAATAATTGATTTTGGCAAACCAGTAAAAGTAAAATCGTCGATGTATAAAGCAACTAAGCGATTAAATATACCTACTTGAATAGGATAGTTGGTTATTTCATTGTAGGATATATCCAAAAAATTGAGTGAAACTAAAAAACTCAGTGCCGGTGGAAAATCCTGAAACAAATTATTTTTTAAATCCAAAAAGGTTAGTTTTTGCATTTTACCAAATTCGTCGGGCAATTTAACCAAATTATTTCCTGCTAACGACAATCGTAATAAAGAAGAAAAGCTGGAAAAAGAAACAGGTAATTGTGCCAGATTATTATAACTCAAATCTAAGTATTCAAGATTAGAAATATCGCCTATTTCAGATGGCAAAGCAAACAATTTATTTCTCGACAAATTTAATCGGCTAAGAAATTTAAGCATAATAAAATTTTCAGGTAATTTTTTAATTTCATTATTCTCCAAATTTAGGTTTTGAATGCTCCTAAGATTTCCAAATTTGGTAGGAAGTTCACTCAACTTATTGTTAGAAATATTTACCCTTTTTAGCTTTAGCAGATTTCCTATATCATTTGGAATCTGAGTTAATTGGTTGTTACTCAAATCCAAACACTCGAGTAAAATCAAATTTCCTATTTCATAGGGTAATTTCCTCAAATCGCTTCGACTCAAATCTAAATATGTCAATTGCATTTGACTACAAATATCCAAAACAGTACTATCGCTTACATTTCCTTTAATTTCAATGCCGGTTATTTTATTCCAATACTCTATCGGAATACTATCTAAACTACTGATTGTTACCTTTACTTCACTCAATTTTTTTAAGCCGCTCAATTTCGTAAAACAATCATTCCAATCTATAATATCTGTTCCTATCAAATTGATACTCACCAAATTTTTGCACTTCACAACTTCATCGGGCACGCGCGAAAGCTCGTTGTACGAAAAATTTAGTGTATCTATTTCTAAATAATTAAATTTTCCCCATTCATTTATAACAGCTTTTCGCTTTGAAATGTCTCGTACGGCTTTTTCGAATATTGCAGCTTCCATTTTTTTCTGCATTTTATCAGCCAATTTCAATGCTTTTGTCAGAGAATTAAAGTAAGCCTCCTTCTCTTTCATAGATTGCATAAAAGCATTATTGGCAATTTTTTCTTGCTCTCGTGCCAGTTTTAATTGAATATATGCTAAATTTGCTGCAATATTAGCCTGATTAGCTGCTTCTAAAGCCAATGTTCGAACATCTTGCTCTTGTCGAATTTTGATTCGGCATTTTTCTTTCCAATCCGAAAGTTCCTTTTTTTGGAGTTCGGTTTGTGCAAAATGCTCTTTAATCATATCAAATTGTTCAAAAGCATCTAAATAATTGGTTAAAAAATACTGAGCTTTGGCTTTCTCAAAGTATCGCTGATAATCTGCCTGCGTAAATTGTGCCTGCAAAAAGGCACTTTGAAAAAAGAAAAACAGTATAAATAAATACTTAAATATTTTCATCTTTTGCATTTTTTTTACTAAATAAAATCGGTTTTTTGACCTAATAAAACAAAAATAATTATAAAATTTAAAAAGATAGCTATTATTTATCTAAAAATTCTTTCGCTATTATTTTAATTGTGTCTGCTTTTGCTTTATAATATTTTTGTTCAGAATAAAGCCTAATTTCACCCATTTTTTGGGCTGTTTTTTTACAATTGGAAATTCCAATTTCAGCAAATTTTTTAATTTTACTGCTTACCAATTTCGATTTATAATTTAATTTTTCGGCTTTTTTCAATTCTAAAATGCTTTCAATATAATAACCTTGTTCAAAAAGTTCTATCCCTTTGTCATAAAAAGCATCAAAAACATCTTTTTGCTTCAAAATAAGCTTACACGAATTAATTTTCTCAACTATTTCGTCATTTTTTCTAAAATACAGTGCTTCTTTATAGTTTGAAATAGCTTCGGTATACATTTCTTTATCGTAAAAATCTTCGGCTATTTTATTGTATTTGTTAAATTGCTCAATTTCTAAATTGTCAAGTGCTTTTTTGGCTTTCATCTGTTGCGAAAATCCATAAAAACCAAAAACAATAGCTATAATCATAGCCAAAGTTACAATTATCAGCGAAAAACGTTGCCTGCTCGCTGCTTTTCCGGCGGTTTCAGCTTTTTGTCGCTCCAAGTAAATCAACTTATTTTGCTGCTCTCGCTCACGCGCTTGCGCATCTTCTTGTGCCTTTTTGCTAGTTTCAATAAATTCGATTTGCAAAGGAGTTGGAGCAGGAATTTTCGGATTTTTTGTATCCGATTTGCTATCTACAAGCCATGATTCTGCTAAAACAAGCTCTTTTCCTCTTAGCAAACGAGCTTCGTCCTTATTATTTTCTTCCCAAAAAAGTGCATCTTGTGCATAGCGTGTGTGCTTTTGCACGTGCTCACGGTCAGTGTCGAGTGTACGAAGCAATTCGCTGTAAGAGGTATGATAATCAGTCTTTTCAAAATTAACAGCCTGAATTTTACCCAAAGTTTCGGGCAAAGAGCGCAAACTAGATTTTAGTAAAAGTAATACAATTATTCGCTTATTGTGAGATTTGGCGTATTCGATTTCAGCTCTGCAAAAAGGAGAAATAACTGAGTCTTTTGAACTGATAAACAGAAAGTTATTTGATATTTCGATACCTTTAAAAATTTCTTTCTGAAAATCGGTGCTCGATGCAATACTTTCTTGGTCAAACCAAGTCGTTTTACCCGACATTTGCAAATCATCGTTTAGTTTTCGAGCAAAATCGCTATCAATTCGAGAATATGAAATAAAAATTTCGGAAGTAAGTAAGCCCGATTTTGCCTCGCTTTCACCTATAAACTCGCGATGTATTTTTGAGGGTTTATTTCTTTTGCTCAGTCCTATTTTGAGCCAAGTTCTTGCATTTTCGAGATTATAACCTCTCAATAAAATACTTGGGTTTCGTTTCTGCCTTTCCCACTTCAGAGCTTGAACTAAATATATTTTATGTTGCTCAAAATAAGCTCTTTGGTCGCTCAAAACCATTATTATCGAATCCATTCCTTTTAGAAATGGCGATTTTTCTTTTCGCGCTTTTACATCGGCTTCAACATCTGCATGTGATTGAACCTCAACCATTACGCTCTCACGCCTATCAATAAAATCTATGTATTCGATATTTCTCAAACTGGCAGGCAATAGATTTGTATCAATATCTTCAATTAATACCGATATTATTCTCTTTTTCAGCTTTATAGCATATTGCAACTCGCTTACACAATAGGTTGATTTTAATGATGCGCCTGAAATAATGAACAAAAAACAAGTTGCTTCTTCTATTCCACGTTCAATCATTTTCTCAAAACTTTGCCCGTATTTTATGTCAATACTGTCGCTCCAAGTTGTGAAATAGTTTAAGTGCAAATAATTCTGTATTTTTTCTTTTATTTCAATATCACTTTTTTCATAAGAAAAGAAAACGTCGGTCATTAAATTTTCGGCATTTTTGCGCGATTCGCAAATGTATTCAGCATGTAAGTTTGTTGGAAATGCAGGAGGCTGAATTTCAACACCTTTTTTATTTTTAAACTCTTTTTTCAAAAGCCATTCTTCGGCTATTTTGCGTTCATTTCCTATCAATAAAAAACTAGTTCTTTTTTGTCCTGCTTCCCAACGTAAAGCTTTATCTAACAGAGAAGTATGTTGATAAACATACTCCTTTTGTTCTTCCATTAGATTAATTAATCCAGCAAAAGCTTTCTCGAAATCATCTATTTTGGTCCATTCTGAAAGTGGAATATTAAAATCCTCCTTTTCTCGAAAATAAATCCAGTTTAATTTCTCAATTTCGGGGTGCATTTCATTCCAACAATCTTTGGGATCAACATGCAAAATAGGAATTATTCGTTTGTTGTATTTCAAAGCAAGCACAACTTCTTTCAAACAATAAATTGACTTTACAGAGTGTGGCGAAATTATAAACACAAAATTGTTTGCTCTGCGAATTCCATCGTCTATTTGTTGTTGAAAATCAACACCTAAGGGAATATCATTTTGGTCAAACCATACTTTATAATTTGATGAAACCAACTTATTATGTAAATTGGTTGCAAAATGCAAACTATGCCTTCGTCCGTATGAGATAAATACGTCATTTACAATAGTTTCGTCTTCTGAGACGTTTCCACTTCGCTTGTTAGCAGAGTTTAAAAATTGAATAATATCGTCTAGCGTATTTTTAATTATAGCTCCATTGGCAGTTACAATTTTACCAATTTCCTCTAATTCAAGTATTTGTGAAGTTGTAAATTTTTTATCGTCATCTTCAGGAAGGTAACAAAAAACAGTTTTATCGGGTCGCTTATACGAATCATCTACTACTTCTGCAATAGAATACCAGCCTATCATTTTTGGTGATAAAACATATAAACAAAAATCACAATGCTCACGCTCAAATATTTCACGATCCTGGTCTGCCGGAGTCCATTCTTCAACTACCGGATTAAAATAATCGACTTCTAACTTTGGCATCATATAATTACGCCAAGTCGAACCTGCTACTGTACCTCCAAGAAAAACTCTCATCTATTTTATTTTAAAGCACTTACGGCTGATTATGTTATACAGAAAATCTTTTTTTTAATTATACCATTAAAATTTAAAAAATCAGACTAAAAAATGAGAAATTAATAAGTTTAAGCTTAACCAACTAAATTATTTTTAGATTTTTATATATTTTCTAATCAGTCAATATATAAAAAAACAAAAAATAATTTGCTACACATAGTAAAATATAGTTCAAGTTTTTATTGATATTAAATTTTCTTTTAATAAAAAAGCTTTTTTTCAAGCTTTCAAGAAAATTAAAATTATTAATAATCAATATAGTAATCAAACAAAAAGCAAAAAATATTAAAGTAAAAAATCAAAATGTAAATTTAAACAAATTATCTATTTCTACAAAATTTTAAGACTTTTATTTTACTTTTCATCAAATCTTTAATTTAATATTGTAAAATGAAAAAATTGCAATTTATCATTGTAGAAAATTTACCAACTTATTTTTGGTCTAATATTTGAATTAAAATCAATAAAAACAAATCTCATATATTAGAAAAATACGTAATAAATTTTGTTGTAGTGCAAAAAATTTTATCACAATATGCACATTTTTAGGCATAAAAAAACGCAAATACATGAAAACAACTTTCACAAAATACATAGTTTCAATGCTACTTATAATGTATTCAGGCATTTTAGTGGCACAAGAATTCACTAAATTTAAAGGTCATATAAAAAAAATAAATTGTGTTGCTTTTAGTAACGATGGAGAATTGTTAGCAACAGCTTCTGACGATAAAACAATAAGAATCTGGTCGTTAGCAACTGGAAAACGAATAGCAACCCTCAGAGGACACGAAGATGCTGTACTTTGTGTAGAGTTCAGCCAAAATGGAAAAGAACTACTTTCTGGCTCTAAAGATACACAAATAAAACTCTGGAACATTGAAGAAGAAAAGGAAATTAAAACTTACAAATCACATAAATATCAGGTAAATACAATAAAATTTTCACCTAAAAACGATTATTTTGTTTCTGGCGATTCCAAAGGCGAAATTCATATTTGGAGAATAGAAAAAGCAAAGAGTATCAACGTTTTAACTAATCATTCTAAGGCAATAAACGCACTCGTTTTTAGTGCTGATGAGAAATATTTTGCTAGCGCATCTGATGATAATACCGTAAAACTTTGGACAACTACTAGTTTTAAATTGAGCAAAACGTATGCTGCACATTCACTGGCGGTTCTTTCGATATGTTTTTCTAACGATTCTAAATTTTTGTACTCAGCATCAGCAGACAAAACTATTAAAACCTGGAAAATCTCGTCATCAAAGCCTGTAAATTCGATTGAAGCACACGAATATGCAATTAATTCACTTCAAATTAGTAACGATGGCTCTTTTTTATTCTCGGCTTCCGATGACGGTAGTATTAAAACATGGAAATCAGACACTTTTGAAAATACATTTACTTACAATTGCCCTGATTTTAACGAACTATGTGCCTTAAAATTAAGCCATAATGAAAAAAAACTTGCTTTTGCAAATACAACTTCTATTCCTCAATTGATAAATACACAAACAGCTCATAATGAAATAGATAATTCTCAATCAACTATTTGGGTTGTAATCGTAGGAATTTCAGAATATCAATTCAAAGATAAATCAGAATACTCTGTAAATGATGCACTTAGAACGTATGGATTTTATAAAAGCCCAGAAGGCGGTGCGCTAAAAGATGAACAAATTAAAGTTATCACAAACCACCAAGCTACGGATAGAGCTATTTTAAATGCTGTAAATGAGACATTTAAACTTGCAACTGATAGCGATATTGTTGTATTTTACTTTTCAGGACATGGAGAAAGTGAGGGCTTAGTACCTTACAATGCAAACGATGATTCGCCAAATTTAAATTACGAATTATTAATTAATTCGATGCAAAAAAGTAAAGCAAAACACAAAATCTGTATTATAGACGCTTGTTATTCAGGCAATTTAGCGAATATTATTGAGACCACAGAAAAGAATATTGCAAACTATAAAACAGAAAAAAATATGGTATTTCTGCTTTCTTCAAAAGAAAAAGAACAAGCTTTGGGTTATCGAAATTTAAATCAAGGAATATTCAGTTATTTTTTACTTGAAGGCTTAAGTGGAAATGCAAATCAAAACAGCGACAACGTAATTAATATCACCGAACTTTACAATTATGTGAATTACAATGTTAAAAACTACACAAACAATAGACAAAATCCTATTTTAATTGGAAATTTTGATGAAAATTTAAAAATTGGAATAGTTTTTTAAATTAAGCACCAGTGCTTTTTTTATTGGAGCAAATCTTTTTGTAATCAAATAAATTTTAAGCACTAGGCAAAACGAAATATACAATTTATTTTGTCTTAGTGCTTAAAATATCATTTTATTGTAAAAAAAATAAAAAAAATTACTTTTTATTCAATAAATACAGTTCGCCATCACTCAAACAAACTAATCCGCTCAAAGTATGAAATAATTTTGAAGTAGCCGAAACAAGTTCAGTTTGTATGGTCGATATTACCTCAAAATTTTGGCTTCGCCTTATTAAAATTGCGTTGTCAGTTGGTTCATAAATAAATCCGCTATCTTTGTCGCGTTTTTGATAGCTAAAATGCATAAATTCAGGCAAATTGATTGAACTAGCCAATTCAAATTTAAGTCCATTTATTTGAAAATATTGATTTTTAATTTCATTATTTTCAATATATTGAACAATTCCAATATTACCAATTTGCTTCAATTGTTTCGGAATAATTGGAATTTTAACGTTTGCTAAATTAGTTCCTGTATGATAAAAAAGTCGGTAATTTCCTCCGGTATTTTGAGCTATATTTGGAATTGCCCACATATTTTCGCTAAATACTTCTGTTCGCTTTGTTTGCATTGAAGTATTAAATACTTGGTTTAAAGACAATTCATACATTTCATTATTGCCTACCACCAAAAAAATGTCATCATATTGAACATTTCGAGAGGAGCCTGAAAATTCAAAATTTGAAATTTTATTTAACGTTCCATTTTTTTCTACACGTACCAAATTATTGCCTTTTTTAGCAAAAAAAGCGGTAGTTGCCAGAAATATTGCGTCAAATTCGGCTTTTTTTAATGTAATAAAATCATGCAAATTTCCTTTATCAGAAGCACTAAATAAAATGAAATTTTCAGTTGTTTCAGCATATCCTTTATTACTAATAAACTCAATATCAATAATTTCAGCATGGTTTAGAAATTGCTTCACATACAAATCATCGTAAGAAATATGAACAGTTGTTGTTTTTTTCGTTGTCGAAACTTGCTGCGCATCTACTAAATCCAGTAAAAAACGTTCTCCACCAAAGTAAAACCTTTCAAACTTTAGTTGCAAATTCTTCCAAATAATTGGTGTATAGACTTTTGGCTTAATAATTTCATCTGCAAAAATAGGCAATTTCAAAATCATTCGGTCTTGCATTTTTTTTACTTTTTGCGAAATTCCTTTGAAAGGATGAGCAAAAGTAAACAGGTAAAATAAAATTACCGAAAGCGCAAAATAATCACTATTTTTGGATACGATTCCATGATACAAATAATCTCTTATCTCGTCGAGTAATCTACCCGAATGTGGTGCACTGGGCGTTTGGTAAGAATCTGTATCAATGCACTTTACATCGCCTGATAAAGAAAATAAAAGATTAAATTGGTTAAAATCGCCTACTACAATTTGATGTTGATGAGCAATTTCAATACTATTAATCAGCTGTTTAGCTATTTTTAATTTAAAATTATTGGTAATCAAATGTTTGTCGCAAAAATTCTTATTAAATAAATTAGAAATAGGAAGAAACTCCGAACTTAAATATTCCATTGAAAAACCTACAATTTCGCCCAATTGTGAATAAAAAAGCTCGTGCGGAATGACAAATATATTTTGCGGTAAAACTTTTAAATGATTATAAGCAAATTCTGAAATGCCGGAAATACCTGAATGATAAATTTTTGCAACTTTCTTATCATCAATTTTTATAATAGCACCTTCTCCACCACGCTGAATTTCAAGACTTTCATCTATTAAAACTGCATTTCCGCTTTTAGAATAAACTTTTATCATATAATACCTTGTTATTTAAAGAAAATTTTTTACATAAATTAAATTAAAATAAATCTGATTTAAAAATATAATTTTCAATTGCTTCTGATAATTCTGGTGATTCCAACCTAAATAATTGACTCATAGCTTTTTGATTATCATTTGGCATCTCTACTTTCGATACTATTTTAATCTGAATGGTTGGATTTTTTATTCTTGCATTATTTCTTGAAAATAAGACATTTGCCATTTGATTGTTCGGATCTAAAATTCCCTTTAACTTAATATTTTTCGATTCAAAAACTTCCTCCCAAAAATTAAAAGAATAGCCAAAATGCGTGCAATTTAAACTAATATAAAGCTCTTGTGTATCCGAAATTTCGGACAAAACTTCTGAGGTATATTTATCGATTAATTTCTTAGTTTCCAATCCATTAGGGTTTCTTTCGATTAACGATTGAAGTTGCGGACAAGCTTTTGTAATGATTCTTTCTTCGGAGATTCCTCTTTTTACCAATTCACGTTTGTGGGCTTCTGAATTAATGGTTGTTTCAGTAGCATAAATTATTGCTTTTGAATTAGAATTATTTTTCAATTCATTAAAAATTAAATCAACACCAAAATTTACAATGCCAACAACCAGAGTTTTAGTTTCTTTTGAAAAAGACGTATCATCATACAAAACTGACAGTGTATTACATGCAATAAAAATTATATCCGGTTTAAAATAATTTTCAATTCCCAATAAAGCCCGATTAAAAATGTCAATTTTTTCTTGGCGAGTTGCTAATTTATTATAACCAGAATTGGAGTCAAATAGCGCATCTGCAAAAATTAGTTCCACATTTTGAAACGGGCTTTCAATTTTTATTTTTTTTAAAATATCATTTAGAACAGACAAACCGCCTAAACCTGAGTCAGTTACTAAAATTCTAATGCTATCGGAAGTATTCATACGTTAAAAATAAATTGCTAATCAATTTTAAATTAATCAACTACAAATTTAATTTAAAAAAAATATCTAACCCAAAAGTATCCATAATAAAAAAAAATAAGCGAATGAATTTTTTCATTCGCTTAAGCTAAATATCTTAAAAACAATTATTTATAATATCATCTGAAACAAAATTGGGAATAGTAACACACAATTTTTTTTCAGAAAGCATTGCACGTTTAATTGCAAAAACAGCTCCCTCATTTCGTGCCCATGAGCGTCGCGAAATTCCGTTATTTACATCCCAATGTAGCATCATTTTCAGGCGTTTATCTGATTCTTTGGTGCCATCGAGCAGCAAACCAAAACCGCCATTAATTACTTCACCCCAACCTACTCCACCTCCATTGTGTATTGAAACCCAGGTTGCTCCTCTAAACGAATCGCCTATAACGTTTTGAATAGCCATGTCGGCAGTAAATTTAGAACCATCATAAATATTAGAAGTTTCACGGTATGGCGAATCAGTTCCTGAAACATCATGATGATCTCTTCCTAGCACAATTGGTGCAGAAATTTTACCCTTTTTAATGGCTTTGTTAAATGCTTTTGCTATTTTAATGCGACCTTCGGCATCGGCATATAAAATACGAGCTTGAGAACCAACTACCAGTTTATTTTTTTGCGCCTCCTTAATCCAATGAATATTATCAGCCAATTGCCCTTGAATTTCTTTGGGAGCATTTTTAGCAATTTTTTCAAGAACTTTTGCAGCAATTTTGTCTGTTTTTTTCAAATCTTTTGCATCAGCAGAAGTGCAAACCCAACGAAATGGTCCAAAGCCGTAATCAAAAAACATTGGTCCCATAATGTCTTGAACGTAAGATGGATACTTAAATTCTCCGTTACTGTTCAATACATCTGCTCCTGCACGAGAGGCTTCTAATAAAAAGGCATTTCCATAATCAAAAAAGTATGTTCCATTTTCTGTAAGTTGGTTGATAGCAGAAACTTGTCGGCGCAGAGAGACTTGAACTTTTTCCTTGAAAAGTTTTGGGTTTGAAGCCATCATTTGATTTGCTTCTTCATAACTTAAACCAACCGGGTAATATCCTCCAGCCCAAGGATTGTGTAGCGAGGTTTGGTCAGAACCTAAATCTACCTGAATATTTTTTTCTGCCAATTTTTCCCACAAGTTTACAATATTTCCTTGATAGGCTAATGAAACTGCCTCTTTTTTTTGTTTAGCAATTTCAAAACGTGCCAATAATAAATCCAAATCCGTAAAAACTTCATCAACCCAGCCTTGTGAGTGGCGAATTTCAACCACTTTTGGGTTAATTTCGGCTACCATACAGATAACTTTAGAAATTACAGCCGCTTTGGGTTGTGCTCCCGACATGCCGCCTAAGCCCGATGTTACAAAAAGTTTTCCGCCTAAGTCAGCCTCACCATTTTTCAAAATTTTTCGCCCAGCATTCAATACCGTAATGGTTGTACCGTGCACAATTCCTTGAGGACCAATATACATATACGATCCGGCAGTCATTTGCCCATACTGGGTAACTCCTAAAGCATTAAAACGTTCCCAATCATCTGGTTTTGAGTAATTTGGAATCATCATTCCGTTAGTAATTACCACTCGGGGAGCATTTTGGTGGGAAGGATACAAACCCATTGGGTGCCCTGAATACATTACAAGAGTTTGTTTATCAGTCATTTGTGATAAATATTTCATTGTAAGTAAATATTGTGCCCAATTCTGAAAAACAGCACCATTTCCTCCATAAGTAATCAACTCGTGCGGATGTTGAGCAACAGCATAATCTAAGTTATTGCTAATCATGTGCATAATAGCCGCAGCCTGTTTCGATTTGTGTGGATATTCTTCAATATGGCGCGCAAATATCTTATAATCTGGACGATAACGATACATATAAATTCGACCGAAAGCGTCCAATTCAGCAGCAAAATCTTGCGCCAATTCTGCGTGCTGCGACTTTGGAAAATAACGCAAAGCATTTCGCAAAGCCAATTTTTTTTCATCGAGCGTTAAAATTTCTTTGCGTTTAGGCGCATGATTTATTGCGCTTTCGTATTCTTTTTTTTGAGGAATTTCATTGGGTATTCCTCTCAATACAAGCTTTTTAAATTCAGTTGTAGTCATATAATTGTAAGTAAAAAATAAAATTTTTAGAAAGAAATACTTATTTAATTATTGCTTTTTGTTACAAAAAAATTAGTTTTCTGCTAACAAAACTACTTTGAAAATTTCAAATTTAAAAATAATATCACAAAATATTATTAAATAATTCTTTATATTTTGCAAATAAACACTATTTTCTTAAATTTGTTAAGTGAAAAAAAAATATTTGCTCGTTTAAAAAAAAATTTATATATTAATGTGCATTTTACTATTTTTTTGTATTATTTGGAATAAATAGTTATTCAAGCATTTTATTTTCTGATAATTATGGAAAAAGACAACGAAAACGATATTGTAATTTACTTAAAAAAATTACAATTATTCATTCT
>DZBP01000002.1:25038-59420 GCA_022729915.1 Draconibacterium orientale
AAAAAAACTAATTAACTAACATATTTATAAAACTAAATTCTAACTAATTTACTGCAATAGCATTATTGCTTAATAAAAAACGGTAAAAATAGAATTTTAAAACAACAAAAAATTATGAAAACATTTTTTAGATTTATTTTTATACTACTTTTAGTGGTAGTAGTTCTTGGCGGAGCCTTATTTGCTTGGTGGCAATTGGGAGGAAAAAGCGGCGGAAACAGAAAAGCCTTTGAAATTATTCCATCTGATGCCATTTATGTATTAGAAACCAACAATTTAACCAAAGCGTGGGACGAAATTACAACTAGCGATATTTGGCTGCATTTAATTGAAGATGAGTATTTTGCCGAAATTGAGTCAGACATGACTGCTATTGATGGTTTTTTGAAAAACAACAAAGCGATTGATATGTTACTCTCTGACAGAGAGATGTTTGTATCTACACACATGATTTCGGGCAACGACTATGATTTTTTGTTTGTAATCGATTTACAAAAAATGCAAAAAACATGGACAGTTATCAAAACAGCCTTAAAAACAGTTGACAGCTATGAATTTAACGAAAGAAAATTCGAAAAAACAAAAATAATTGAACTTACCGACAAAAAAACAAAAGATAAATTGAGTATTACTCTCATTGATAATTTGTTAGCAATAAGTTACAACGAAAAAATAATTGAAAATGTTATTACCCAAAAAGATAACCAATATTGGCAAAAAAACAAACGTTTTGAAAAAGTAAGCTCTGAAATTAGCGACAATCGCCTTTTTAGTTTTTACTTCAATTACAACATGTTAGAACATTTTTCAAAAGTTTATCTTTCGGAAGAAAATCAATATACCAAAATGTTTGGCACTGCATTAGAATTCACTGCATTGAATGCATTTTTAGAGGACAATCGCTTAACTTTTGAAGGCTACACTATTTTGGATAGTTTGCCTTCGTATCTAAAAACACTAACCAGTGTTGCGCCTGCTCCTTTCAATGCATACAAGGTTTTGCCGGCTCAAACTGCGTTCTATATGTCATTTACATTTGCTGATTCTGAACAGTTTTTTGAAAGTTTGCAATCTGAATATGCGTATCAAAACAAAACAGAATACGATGAATACAACGAAAATTTATTAAAAGTTACTGATTTTTTGAAGCTTGACCTTAAAAAAGCCTTATTCGGTTGGATTGGCAATGAAATAGCAGTTGCAAAACTAAGACCCATAGCTAAAAGTAGAATGGAAGATATTGTAATTGCCATACATACAGATAATTTAGCCGAAGCTAAAGCCGGAATGTCTGAAATAATGGCGCGTGTAAAAAAACGCACTCCCGCAAAATTTGATAAAAAAGAATATCAAAATTTGCCTTATTTTAATTTGAAACTCAAAGGATTTTTCAATTTATTTTTAGGAAAAATGTTTAAAGATGTTGAAATTCCATATTTCACTTATTTAGATGATTATGTGGTATTTACAAATTCTGAAGGAGCCATGCAAAAACTGATTGATAGCTACGTAACAAACGCAACTTTAGCTAAAAACAAAGAATTTGCAAGCCTAAAAGAAGACCTTGAACTGAAAGCAAATCTTACAATGTATGTAAATATGCCTCGCATGTATCAAAATTTATATTTCCATTCGCAAAGAGAAACGCGCCAAGATTTAGAAGAAAACAAAGAGTTTATTTTAAGTTTTGAAGAGTTTGGTTTTCAGATGGTTGCAAAAGATGAAGAACTTCTTACAACTACAATTATTGCCAAACATAACCCTGATGCTGCTTACGACGATTTATTGACTGAACTTGAACTTGAAGCTACTGAAGATTTAAATTCGATTGAATATGAAGAAAAAGCCTTTAAAGTAACTCCCGAAAAATACGAGCTTACTTCTGACGGAAATAAATTGATAAAATATCCAGACAACAAAACTACATTCATTGAAGGTTCGGTTGTTAATAAAAAAGTTTTCGGATTGTGGAGAATGTATTATGAATCGGGAAATATCATGTGCACAATGAATTACAATGAAAATGGCGAACTCGATGGCGACATTACTTTCTATTGGGACACAAATCTACAAACGATAAAAGCACAGATTTTATACAAAAATGACCAAATGATTAATATTTATCGAGAATTTTATGAAGACGGCGACCGAAAAGCTGAAATTGAATACAAAGATGGAAAAGCTGATGGTGAAGCAAAATTTTTCTATTCTTCAGGTCCGCTAAAAATGGAAGGAAAGTATAAAAATGGTGAAAAATCTGGCATTTGGAAGTATTTTACCGAAAAAGGAGAACTCATTAGCAAAGATAAATTTCGCAAAGGCAAAGAAAAAAGCTAATAATTTTACAAAAAAAAACCAACGAATTTTCGTTGGTTTTTTTTTATATAACTTTGTAAATTTAATACGAATCATTCTTGTTGATGATAATTAATGCTGCAATAACTCCCGGCACCCAACCCGCTAAAGTTAATAAAAAAACAATTAAAATAGAGCCACAGCCCTTATCTATAACTGAAAGCGGCGGAAATACAATAGCCAAAATTGCTCGAAGAATACCCATAAATTTCTTAATTTAATGTTTAAATTACTACTTCTTAATTCATCTTGTCAAATTCTATTCCTTTTGACGAATTAATTATGTTTTCTTTCTCGTTATCAACAAATTCCTTTATTTCTTCTGGCGACATACGCTTTGCATTGTTGATAAGAAAATTGAACGACATGAAATTTCCAAACTCATTACTTGCTTCAATTGCACGCTTGAAAAGAATATTTATTGGTGTTTCGAAAGGAATTAAAGCAACAATTGTTACAAAATTGTTGATAAATTCAATCTCTTCAAGTTTAGCATTGTATTCTTTAAAAATAAAACTGATTTCATTTTTAATAATTTTGCACTGAAACTCTTCTAATGAGTTTTCTGAATTAGCAAAAAGAACAATAAAATACCGAAAACTGCTACCCGAACCACCTAAACCTGTTGAAATAAATAGCTGATTTTCGCCAAGTAACTCACCTTCTAATAACATTTTTGCTTCGGCATAAGCCATTCGAGTCCATTCTAATATTTCGCCAGTAGCTATTTTTTCAAAGTTTTCAATTGCTCTAAATGCTTTGACATCAGTAAAATGTGAAAGTGCAACCAGTAATTCTTTTTGCCTTTCAAAATCTTGGCTCGAATTCAATTCTTCAATCCTTTCCTCTAAATCTTCGTCTTTAATTTGAAGACGAACACTTCTAGAAAAATCAAAATATTTTAGTTGAACATGAACATCAATTTCATGATTTACAACATTCACTTTGCCTCTAAATTTAGTCAAGCCTTCTATTATTTTATTAACGATATCCTCTGGTTCCATATTTTTTTAGTATTCGAGCATCAAAGAAAAGAGTTTGATGCTTGATTTTTTTTATAAAACAAAAATACAAAATTTTTTACTTTTTAAAACAAAAATATATGTTAAAAAGGCATTATATTTTACAATTAATCAAAAAAAAACAACTGGATTTCTTACAAATTACCTCAAACACTTGTGTATATCATTGGTTATATGCAATTTACTTAAAACCTAAAATATAATTATTTCCTCTAAAAAAATAATTAAACTATAACTAATAGTAAGTTTGTTTAGTACAAAAAATACCATAATTAAGGTATTGTGCAGATTTAGAGAAAGCAATAATTTTGCATTCAAATAAAGTTGTAAAAAACATATTTTCAAATATTTAGCAAAATCAAATGAAACTTTCAGAATTACAAAATGGTGAAGCAGGAATTATTGTTAAAATTTCGGGTCGTGGTGCATTTCGCAAACGAATCACTGAAATGGGATTTGTAAAAGGAAAAAAAATAACTGTTGTAAAAAATGCTCCTTTAAAAGATCCAATCGAATACTCTATTCTTGATTACGAAATTTCGCTTCGCAGAGTGGAAGCTTCTCTTATTGAGGTAGTTCCAGTTTCTGAAGCTCATGAGATAGAGCTAAATAATTTTAATGGAATTTTTACTGATGGTGAATTAAAAAAATCAATTTACGAAAAAAGTAAAACAATTAACATTGCCTTTGTTGGTAATCCTAACGCCGGAAAAACAACTTTATTTAATGAAACTTCCAATTCGCAAGAGCATGTCGGAAATTATAGCGGTGTTACAGTGGATTCAAAAACAGCTAAATTCAAGTTCAACGACTACTCATTTAATGTAACCGACTTACCCGGAACATATTCATTGTCAGCATATTCTCCTGAAGAACTTTATGTAAGAAAATATATTTTCGACGAAGTGCCTGATATTATTGTAAATGTAATAGATGCCTCAAACTTAGAACGTAATTTGTACCTAACTACTCAATTGATAGATATGGATATGAAAGTAGTTGTGGCTCTAAACATGTACGACGAATTAAACAATAAAGGTTCTCGATTCAATTACAAGGAGTTAGCTTCAATGATTGGAGTGCCTTTTGTACCAACAGTTGGTTCTAAAGGAAAGGGAATTAATGAACTTCTATCTAAAATTATTGATGTGTATAACGACAACGAGCCGATTGTGAGGCACATACATATCAATTATGGTAAGTCGATGGAAAATGCAATTAATGCAATCCAGTCTAAAGTAAATCAATCTGAAAATGCTTGGTTAACGAATAAAATTTCACCTAGATTTATTGCCTTAAAACTTTTAGAAAAAGATGAAGATTTAGTAAAATTAACAGGTACTTGCACTAATCATACAGATATTGAAAAAACAACAAAGCATTGGATAGAAAAACTAGAAAAACACTGGAGCGACGATAGCGAAACCATCATTTCCGATGCTCGCTATGGCTTTATTGCCGGTGCTTTGAAAGAAACTTACGTAGAAAGTCCAATTAAAAGAAGACGCAAAACAGAAGCAATTGATAATTTTATAACGCACAAGGTCTGGGGCTTTCCTATTTTTATTTTCTTCATGTGGCTCATGTTTCAATCGACTTATACTTTTGGTGAGTATCCCATGAATTGGATTGATAACTTGGTGATTTTCATTGGAGAAACCATTTCTACTTATATGCCTGATGGTATGTTGAAAGATTTGATTGTAGATGGAGTAATTGGTGGTGTTGGTGGCGTTATCGTGTTCTTACCCAATATTTTAATCTTATTTTTCTTCATTTCGCTCATGGAAGACACCGGCTATATGTCGCGTGCTGCTTTTATAATGGACCGAATTATGCACAAAATTGGGTTGCATGGAAAGTCGTTTATCCCTTTGATTATGGGCTTTGGCTGCAATGTTCCTGCTATAATGGCTACACGAACACTCGAAAATAGAAATGACCGTTTACTTACTATGCTTATCAATCCTTTTATGTCGTGTAGCGCGCGCTTGCCTGTGTATGTACTTATAATTGGTGCGGTATTTCCTGATAACCCTGGTATAATGCTTTTTGGGTTGTATATTTTGGGAATTGTAATGGCTGCAAGCATGGCAATTCTCTTCAAAAAAACGATTTTTAAAAGTCAAGAAGCACCCTTTGTAATGGAGCTTCCTCCATACCGAATACCAACTTTTCAGACGACACTCCGACACATGTGGAATAAAGGTGTTCAATATTTACAAAAAATGGGTGGAGTTATCTTAGTTGCTTCAATTTTGATATGGGCTTTAGGGTATTTTCCGCGAGAAAGCAGTTATTCTAAGTCATTTGATGTTCAAATAGAGCAAAATTCCAAGTTTTATCAAGAAAAAATAGCTCAATTGGATAAAAATGACAGTCTCAGTATCAAAAACCTGGAATCTGAATATTTCCATAATGAAAATTTATTGCTTACAGAAAAAGAAAATCGCAGGCAAGAAAATTCGTACATCGGACGACTTGGCAAAGGCATTGCCCCTGTTTTAGAGCCACTTGGCTTTGATTGGAAAATGGGCGTAAGTATTATTACCGGAATTGCTGCTAAAGAAATAGTAGTCAGCACTATGGGCGTTCTTTATCAAGCCGATTTGGAAGCAGATGAAAACTCTCAAACACTGATTCATAAAATAAGGGAAGAAAAATACACGGAAGGTAACAAAAAGGGGCAAAAAATTTTTACTCCTTTGGTTTCTATTTCGTTTATGATTTTTATCTTACTTTACTTTCCTTGTATGGCTGTAATAGCAGCGATTAAGAAAGAATCAGGAAGCTGGAAATGGGCACTTTTTACTATTGTTTACACTACAGCATTGGCTTGGATTATGTCATTTTTAGTGTTTCAAATAGGCAGTTTATTTAATTAAATTTGAAATAAAAAATAGTAGATTCAATTTAATTTTTTTTATATAATTAACTTATAAATAAAAAGAATGGTACAAGAAATTATAACTTATATTATCGTATTTTCAGCAGCGAGTTACAGCTTTTTTCATTTTGTAAAATTGTTTTTGCCGTCCAAAAATGGACACAAAAAACATTCTTGCTCTACAGGTTGTTCGGGTTGTTCGTTGCAACACAATGCAAAGTTTTCTGAATTGGCAAAGTTTTAAATCGCTAATTCAGAAAAACAAACAAAAAAAATGCCTTATAAAAAAGCTATTTATGTTGTTTTAATTTATTCAGAAATACCTTTATTTCCGGTATCTAAAACAAATTTCCATTTTCCGCTGCTATTTTTTTTCCAAACAGTAGCATAAGTTCCTTTTTCAACAACTGTGTCTATTTTTAGTTCGTAGATGCCATAAGTATAACCCAAATCACCAGAAGCTGAAATATCAGCATTTAGTGGTTTCCAAGTGAGCGTATAATTTTGGTCATCTTCAACCGAAAAAAGCTTCGAAACTGCTTCTTTTCCTTCAATTGGCAACGAATTTGTTCGCAAAAGGGCTGCATTGTCGTCGATATAATTCAAGAAAGCAAAGTTTCGCCCTTTTTCTTTCGATAAATTTGAAAAATCTATATCAATTTGCATTAATTCTTGCTTTGACTGTTCAATATTCATATTTTTAGAACATGAAATTATGAAAAATAATAATATAATAAGAAAAAATTTATTCATTGTGCATATTTTTTAAAATCTACTTAATTTGCATTCCATTATTGCAAAGATATTTTATAATTTTCTAAAATCAAACAAAAGAAAACATTTCCAGAAAATAAAATTTCACTTTTTTAAAATAGTACGATATTTAAGTAAAAAAAGTAAAAATTAACACGTTATTGAAGTATTTTAAAACTTCATAAAATCCTGAATTTATGCAAAATAGCTAAAATAATCTAAAAATAACGTCAACAAAATGACTTCTTAAATATGCAAAAATTTGAATATTTGAATAGTTATTTGTTAATTTGCATGTTTTAAAACATATTGCAAAGCAATAGATAAAAATAAAAGTTAATTATTTAACTAATTGACAATTAACCCACAAACAAATATGAATAATTTACTAAAAGGCAAAAAAGGTATCATTTTCGGTGCTTTGAACGAGATGTCGATAGCTTGGAAAGTAGCTGAAAAAGCCCACGAGCAAGGTGCTGAATTTGTTTTAACCAATGTACCTGTTTCTATACGTTTCGGAACGTTGGACGAACTAGCACAAAAGACTGGTTCTCAGATAATTCCAGCAGATGCAACCAGTGTAGAAGATTTGGAAAATTTGTTCGACAAAGCAATGGAAATTCTAGGAGGAAAAGTGGATTTTGTGCTGCACTCTATCGGAATGTCGCTCAATGTACGTAAAGGAAAAACTTACGATGATTTGAACTATGAATATTACAAGAAAACACTAGATATTTCGGCACTTTCGTTTCATAAAATGCTGCAAGTTGCCAAAAAGAAAGATGCCATTAACGAATGGGGTTCTGTAGTTGCACTTTCGTATATTGCGGCACAGCGCACACTTTACGGTTACAACGATATGGCTGACGCAAAAGCTATGCTTGAATCAATTGCACGTAGTTTTGGATACATTTACGGACGCGAGAAAAAAATCAGAGTGAATACTATTTCGCAATCGCCTACAATGACTACAGCCGGAAGCGGCGTAAAAGGCATTGGTGCTTTGATTGATTTTACAGAACGTATGTCGCCTCTAGGAAACGCAACTGCCGATGAATGTGCAGATTACACTATTACTCTGTTTTCTGACCTCACGAAAAAAGTAACCATGCAAAATTTATTTCACGACGGCGGATTTTCGAGCATGGGTATGAGCGCACGCGCTATGTTTCAATACAATAAAAGTTTTGACTACCCCGAAGATATTACAGAAACTGATAAATAACCAAACAAAACCAAAATCCAAAACAATCACAACGTTTTGGATTTTTTTTACTTTAATTTTTTTAACATTTTTTCAATTCTAAATTAATGATTTTTAACGCTTTAAAAACTTTTTCTGTCGTTTTTTTTTGTATATTTGCAATACCAATTTTCAGTATATTTTCACAAACTAAATTCTCAAATTTTTCAAAAATTAAAACCAAAACTAATCTTAGTTATATTGTTCATTCAAAAAAAATTATTCATAAACTAAAAACTACAAAAACATGAAAAAGTCAATTTTAACAACTTTGTTAAGCTTTGCGCTTATTGTAAATTCATTTTTTTCTATTCAAGCAGCTCAAGCACAAGATGATGGAAAAAAAATGGTACACATGAAAACTGAAAAAATTATTGACGGAAAAAAAACCGTTAAAGATACAACTTTCTACATAAATTCCGATGAAAATAGTTTTTCGTGGAATTCTGAAAATGAAAATATAACAACCAACGATTCAAGTCTTTACAGCAAAGTAGAAGTTGAAATTAATTCCGACGGAAAAACTGAAAATCACAAGCAAATGATTTTTGTTTACAATGATTCTGATTTTCATACAGTTAATGTTTCTGACGCTAAGGGTACTTCGCCTAAAAAAATTATAATTCATTCTAAATCAAGCGGTAATAATGTTGATTTGAATAATATCAATCCATCGGATATTGAAACAATCGATATTTCAAAAGAATTTAGCAGTGAGTTAAATGATTCAGTAAAAGTGATTAAAATTGTAACAAAAGATGTAGTTATTGATAAAAAAGAACTCAAAAAAGAAATTGAAATCAAAGAAGAAAATGGCAAAAGAATTATAAAAACGAAAACGACTGATGCCAACGGAAACGTTACAGAAGAAGTAAAAGAGCTAAATAACGACGACCAAAAAGAAATGATTTGGATTGAAACTGACTCAAAATCAGATAAAAAAGAACTCAAAAAGGAAATTGAAATCAAAGAAGAAAATGGCAAAAGAATTATAAAAATAAAAACAACCGATGCCAACGGAAACGTTACAGAAGAAGTAAAAGAGCTAAATAACGACGACCAAAAAGAAATGATTTGGATTGAAACTGACTCAAAATCAGATAAAAAAGAACTCAAAAAGGAAATTGAAATCAAAGAAGAAAATGGCAAAAAAATTATAAAAATAAAAACAACCGACGCTAACGGAAACGTTACTGAGGAAATACAAAAACTTGAATATGACGATATTGAGCAAACCAAAGGAAACAAAAGTAAAAGAGCAAAAAAAGAGAGAAAAGCTAAAAAATAATTTTCTGCATTAAATAAAACAAGCCACAAATTCACGAAAACGTGTTTTTGTGGCTTGTCTGTTTTATCGAAAAAATCTTTTAAAGTCAGTAAAACAACCAAAATAATTAAACTCTTAATTTATAAGTATTTAATCTAAAAATAGCAAGCTATTTCTGCAAAAGTCAGATAGTAATAAATCAATAGTCAACTCCTAATTTCACAAAAAAAGAACTTATTTTACATCTAAAAATAAATCGAATAATTGAAAAAAAAAAATTAACAAAACCAAACATGAAAAGACTTGAAAATAAAGTAGCTATAATTACCGGAGGTGCCGATGGTTTAGGAAAAGCTGGTGCCATAAAGTTTATTGCAGAAGGCGCAAAAGTAATAATTTGGGATTTAAACGAAAAAAAAGCCGCAGAAACGCTCGCCGAATTAAGTGGAAAATCTATTGAATTTATGAAAGTCAATACGGCTGACTTTTCAGAAGTAGAAAATGCAACTGCCAAAGTAATAAGTAAATACTGACAAATTGATATTTTGGTAAACAACGCTGGCATTACTCGTGATGCGACTTTCAAAAAAATGACCATTGAACAATGGCAACAAGTAATCGATGTAAATTTAACCGGTGTATTTTATTGTACCAAAGCAGTTTCCGAGCATATGTTGGCTTGTAATGGGCTTAATATCAGCAGGTTTATCCACATTAGAAGGCTTAATTCAATCTGTATCTTCTTCAATATCAACAGATATATTAAAACCCCTTTTTCCAAAATTATTTCAAACTGAAAAAAATGGAATAAAAATAAATAAACTAGCTATAATTTTCCTTTCAATTATCACATTTATAATATCTTACGACCAGTTATTGTACCCAAAACTAAGTGTAGGAATATTAGCACAAAATGGAGTTTATGCATTCTTTTCGGCAGCATTTGTGCCTGTTTTATTTGGTATTTTTGCTAAAAATGCAAAACTTTCCGCTGTTTTTCCTGCAAGTTTAGCTGCTATTTTAATCCATTTTTCTGTGTATTATTTTATGCCTTTTTTAGTAGAAAATTATAATTTTACATTTGGTTTTTTTACTAAATATTTGATAGGTGCAGTTAAAAATCCAGCAATAGCGTCATCAACAGCCATTGTTATTTCTACATTTTTAGGAATTATTTTACAAATATTACCACAAAAAAATCAAAAATATGATTCCAAAATTTGATTGGTTCAACGAATGGGCAAATTATTGCCCCAATAAAATTGCTTTTGAAGAATATGAGTCGAAAAGAACTCTTACTTTCTTAGAAATAAATAACTTAGCAAATTATTTATCAAACTTTTTTATCAATGAACTGAATTTTCAGAAAAATGACAGGATTGCAGTTTTGGCTGAAAATCAGCTCGAATACATCTTGCTTTTCGCTGTGGCTCAAAAAACAGGAATAATCCTTGTGCCTTTAAGTGGAATTTTAAGCAACGAATTAAAAGAATACTTCCCCGATTTTATTAGTTTGTTTAACAAAAATTTACCACAAGAAGCTTTTATTTTTTAAGATAAAATAAAAGCTTTCTTTGGAAATAATTATAATGTACTTTGGTATTCTGGAAGCTCACTCAACTGAGAATAAGAGTTTGAATCAGCTTTTTTTTCAAATGCCATTGTGGTTGTTCCATTAGTGATAATCAGATATTTAGCTCCAAGTTGTAGGTTATAATTTGCTGCTTGTTCAAACGTATCCTTTGTTAGTTTAACTGTTTCTGCTTTGCACTCAACAACTACTTGAGGCTTAAGATTTTCGTCGAAAACAACAATATCGCTTCGCTTTTCATTCTTATTCACTTTCAGATAGTATTCAACAACCATTCTGCCTTTGGGATATTTTTTTTGTTCGATTAAAAAACGAATAAAATTCTGCCGTACCCACTCTTCAGGTTGCAAAACAACAAATTTTTTGCGCAAAATATCAAAAATATATTTAGTTTTATTTATTTCTTTTATATTAAAATCTGACATTTTTTTATAATAACTAACTTCAAATTAACTAAATACTAAAATGCACCGACTGCTATTCTTGAATTGGAGTTCCGGCATTAAAACGTTCTATTGCCGATTTTATTCGTCCAATATTCTCTTTTTCAAATTGAGCTTTGTTTTTAACAAATTCAGAATCATCTACATTTTTCAATGACGAAAGCACGGTTGTCTCATCACTTTCTGAAGATTTTTCTTTTGTCAATGCCGAAAGAATCTTATTATCAGATACATATATCCTTGTTTCTTTATATAAATTATCCATATACGAATAAGCTAAATACATAAAAAATACCTTGCCATCGTTAAAATAATAATTTATTTCAAGATAATAGCCTTCTTCTCCCATCATTTCAACCAATTTTTTTAATTCTAAATCTTTAAAATAAGCATCGTACAATGACATATCATAATATAATTCGGAATCGGGGTTACGATATTCTTTTTTTTCAATTCTGTACAAATGCTTTTCTGCTTCAATGGCTTGAAAAAGAGTTCTAATTTTAGCTATTTTCTCTTTATCTGAGATTTTTATAGGTGTGTCTAAAGCTATTTCTCCTTTATTTGAAAAAGCAAAAGCAGAATTAGAATTACCAAAATCATTAAACTTTGAAAATGAAAAAAAAGTAATAACAGAAAAAAAGAAAGCTGATAAAATTATATTTTTTGCCATAATAGTATGAATAATATAAAATTATTTCAAATTTAAATAAAACATTTCATTAAAAAACGTGTTAATCAAAATTATATTTTATTTTTATATGCAAAAGAAATAGCATTGCTATTTTTTAAGAATAAATAATTGATTATAATATTAATAATCAATTATTTGTTAAAATTTATTTTCGTTTAAATATTTCCTAACTCCAATAAAATTACTCAAAAAACGAAAACGATTTGTAGAAAATAAACGCCAGAGTTATTTTAATTTGAGCAATTTTTTTTGTAATCAAATTAATTCTAAGCACTTTGCAAAACGATATAGACAATTTAATTTGGTTCATTGCTTAATCCCAAAAAGGAAAGCAAATTTATTGCAATTTCAAAAAAATATTTCAATTAGAAAAAGAATAAACACAAAAATTTGTTTTCTCATTTCGATTTTGTAACTTTGAGAATATCAAAAACCAATTTTATGTTAAAAAAACTTATACTAATTTATACCATTTTTCATTCATCACTCAGTTCTTTTGCACAAATTAGCGAAGGTGGAATTCCATTAAGCTTCACGCACCAAATAAAAGGTACAATTCCTGTAAAAACTATTGATATTGAACTAATTAATAACAAAAAGGAAACTGCAAATAGCTATAGAGCTTATGTTGGAAACATAATAGAAACTGACATAACTCTCGAAAATTCAGGTATTTGGCAGAATGTAAAAAATGGAAAACTGTGGCAATTAAAAATTGTAGCACAAAATGCAAAGGCAATTTCATTGTATTACAATGCATTTGATATACCTGAAGGGGCAACTTTTTTTATTTATAACCCACAGAAAACTACAATTTTAGGCGCATTTACTTCAAGAAATAACCCTCAAAAAGGGAAATTTGCTACCGTTTTTACTAAAGGCGATGAAGTAATTTTAGAATATTACGTACCAAATAAAACAACAAATGTGGGTAAAATTTCGGTCAATGAAATAAATTATGCTTTCCAAAATATTGATTTTGAAGAAACTAAAAATGTTTCAGGAACATCTGGCGAATGTCAAATAAACATTAATTGCAAAGGTGCCGAACAATGGGAAAATGAAAAAAACGCTACAATCCGCTGGTTATCAAGAAACAAAGATGGTTCGTGGTGGTGTAGTGGCACAATAATAAATAATGCAAATCAAGATTTTACGCCCTACATTTTATCGTCTGAGCATAATATACTAGATGACAATTATTTACCTGCTGAAAGCTCGTATTTTCAGCAATTCCAATTTTATTTTAATTACGAAAGCACAGAATGTGAAAGCCCAAGTAATATAAATAGTATTGAACTTAAATCAATGATTGGTTGCACATTAAAAGCATCTTCTGGAGCAAATGGCGAAATTAAAGGATCCGATTTTTTATTATTGGAATTAATTGAAGATATTCCTGATACTTATAATCCATATTTTGCCGGTTGGAATAGGCTCAATTTGGCTATCGATTCGGGCTATTGTGTGCATCATCCTCAAGGCGATTTGAAAAAAATTTCTAAATCAGTGCAAACCTTATCGAGTAATAAATATAGTAACGAAACAGCTTATTGGTCAACTAGTTGGCAAGCAATAGGAAACAAAATTGGAACTACTGAAGCAGGCTCATCGGGTTCTGCTTTATTTAACACAAACAAAGAAATTGTAGGAACACTTACTAGTGGAACGTCAAGTTGCTCAGAACCAACGAAATCTGATTATTTTGGGAAATTTTATTATCACTGGAATTTAAATGGTTCAAATCCTAAGAATCAACTAAAAACATGGCTCGACCCCAATTCCACAGGCATTTTTTCATTGAAAGGAAGCTATAAAAATGCGAATTCAATATCTTTACCTAGAAATCAAAAATTTAGTTTCGCAATAAGTCCAAATCCAGCGAAAGAATTTGTAACAATAGAAATTATTGGCGATTTCAATTCTGTTTTTGAGCTTTCTATTTTTGATATTTCAGGTAAAAAACTGAAATCTGATATAATTTATGCTTTTGAAAAAACAAAGCAAGTAAATTTAAGTAACATGGCAAAAGGCACTTATATATTAAAACTGTCGTCGGAAGAATATACTTCTTTTCAAAAAATGTTAAAAATTGAATAAACCTTACAAATTTTGTGGCAAAATTTACAATAAAATGAAAATTTGCCACAAAATAGTACTTTTTTACTAAACTAATTCAATTATTATAGCAGAAGCTCCACCTCCACCGTTACAAATTCCGGCAGCACCAAGTTTCGCACCGTTTTGCTTCAAAACATTTACTAAAGTTACCACAATGCGTGCGCCAGAAGCACCTAGCGGATGCCCTAACGATACGGCACCGCCATTAACATTTACGCGTTTTGGGTCTAAATCCAAACCAACAATTGCTGCCATTGCTACTGCCGAAAATGCCTCATTAATTTCCCAATACTCTATATCTTCCTTTTTTAAATTTGCTTTTTTCAGAGCTTTGTCAATTGCTTTCAAAGGAGCTGTTGTAAACCATTCGGGCTCGTGAGCTGCATCTGCAAACGAAATAATTTTTGCTAAAGGCTTAATACCCAAAGCTTCTGCTTTTTCTTTACTCATCAAAATCAAAGCTGCGGCTCCGTCATTTATTGTAGAGGCGTTAGCTGCGGTTATTGTTCCATTTTTTTCAAAAACAGGATTTAAGGTCGAAATTTTATCGAATTTCACATTTTTAAATTCCTCGTCAGTATCAACCACAACAGTACTTTTGCGCGAAACAATTTCTACCGGAACAATTTCATCTTTGAAGCGGCCGCTTTCACTAGCTGATGCAGAGCGTTTGTACGATTCTACAGCATATTCGTCTTGGGCTTCGCGCGAAAAATTATATTTAGTTGCACAAAGTTCTGCGGCACTTCCCATGTGATAATTTTTATATACTTCCCAAAGTCCGTCGCGAATCAAACCATCGGTTAATTGTTGGTGCCCAAGTTTATTGCCTTTGCGCAAAGTTTCGACATAATATGGAATATTGCTCATACTTTCCATTCCTCCGGCAATAACTACGTCATTATCGCCAGTCATAATCGATTGACTTCCAATCATTATGCTCTTCATTCCGGAGGCGCAAACTTTATTAATGGTCGTGCAAGGCACTGTATTGGGCAATCCACCAAAAAGTGCAGCTTGGCGCGCTGGCGCTTGACCCAAATTGGCTGAAATTACATTTCCCATAAAAACTTCATCGATTAAATCGGGTGAAACACCAGACTTTTGTAAAGCCCCTTTTATAGCGGTAGCACCTAATTTTGTAGCAGAAACTTCTGATAATGAGCCAGAAAAACTTCCTATAGGAGTTCTAACTGCCGAAACGATATATACTTCTTGCATAATTTTTTAAATTATTTTATTGTTAGTAATTGGTCTTTAATAATAAATTTTAAATTTTTGTCAAAATAAATTTCAGAGTACCTAAATTTAAAGATACTGGATTGTTTATGAGAAAATTAAAAAATAGTTTTTCATAAAATTATGAATACAGAAATTCAAAATCAACAAATAAGTTTTGATTTAGTTAATTTATAAAGCAATGAATCAAATTAAATTGTATATTTCGTTTTGCAAGTGCTTAAAATTTATTTGATTACAAAAAAATTTGCTCCAATTAAAAAAGCACTGGTGCTTAAAACAAAATACTTTTATTTTGAGTATAAAAATAGGAAAAATTTAATGAAATGAAAAATCTTTTTGAAAAAAAGAGGGTCTGACTTTTAAGCGAAATATTAGGTAAAATGCAGAAATTTAGAAACTTATTGCATTGAATTATTGTTTCATTTTTGAGCTATTTCATCAAAAACGAAACAATAAGCACCAGTGCTATTTTATTTGGAGCAAATATTTTTGTTTATAAGTAAATCTTAAGCATTTGGCAAAATAAATACACAATTAATTTTGGTTCACGACATAAAACTATCCTCTTTTAAAATTGGAAATAAATAAAAGGCTGTAAATCAGCTGAACGAACTTGGTATATTACAAAAAATACAATAACTGAAATTGCAGCTTTTGCGTAAATTGATGTATTAATGAACCAGTCTTGGTATTTTTGTTTGAAACTATCTGATAACCAATGAACTGTCATTCCAAATAAAATCACTGCAAAAATTTCTTTATAAGCCATTATCATAGTCGGAATTAAAGAAAAAGTCCAATCATTTGCTATCTTAAACATCAGATTATTAGCTTGTTCCATGGAATCAGCCCGAAACCAAATTCTGGTAAATGAGATAAAATTGAAGGTTAAGAAAATGGAATACATACGCACTGCCCACGTGTGATTTCCTTTGAAAGGGCTTATTTTGCGCCAATATTTGTACACAACAAGTCCAATCCCATTCAAGCCACCCCAAATTACAAAACGCCAACTTGCTCCGTGCCACAAGCCGCCAATCAACATAGTGAGCATCAAGTTTATATTCGTGTCGATAGTTCTTCGTAAGCGAGGAGATTTGCTTGACGCAATAATAACAATAATTAATAAAATCAAAAATACCGGAACAACTAACCAGTGTTTAAACAAGAAAGCTATGTAAAGCATTATAATTGAGAACATTACATAACTAAAAATAGAACCTTTTCTGTTACCTCCCATAGGAATATAGAGATAATCTTTGAGCCAAGTGGAAAGAGAAATGTGCCAACGTTTCCAAAATTCAGCTACATGCAAAGCCTTATAAGGTGAATTAAAGTTAGTTACAAGCTGGAAACCCATCAAAAGTGCAACTCCAATTGCAATATCAGTATAGCCAGAAAAATCGGCATATACTTGCAATGAATATCCATAAAGTGCCATTAAATTTTCAAAACCTGTATAAGCAAGCGGATTTTCAAAAACTCTATCTACAAAATTTACTGCAATATAATCCGAAATAAACATTTTCTTCATCAATCCTTTTAAAATCCAAAAGATAGCTAAGCCAAATTCATAGCGAGACAAGTTGTAATCTTTATAAAGTTGAGGAATAAAATCAGAAGCTCTAACTATCGGTCCAGCAACAAGTTGTGGAAAAAAAGCTACGAAAAAGCCAAAATCGAGCAAACTATCTACCGGTTTCAATTTACCACGAAATACATCTACCGAGTAGCTGATGGTTTGGAAAGTATAAAATGAAATACCAACAGGCAAAATAATCCTATCAACATCAAAATTACCACCAAAAAAATTAGCCATTTCGGCAAAATAATTGTGCGGTTTTATGTCAGTTCCTAATAAATAATTAAGAGAATCAGTTACAAGATAGGAATATTTAAAATAAAAAAGTATGAAAAGGTTAACTGAAATACTAACGATTACCAGAAACTTTTTACGGGCAACTGATGTACTTTGATATATAAACCGTGCTAGATAAAAATCCATAACGGTTGAAAACAGAAGTATTAACAAAAAAATACCACTTGTTTTGTAGTAAAAAAATAAACTTACAAAAAACAAATAAGCATTTCGGAGAGCTTTTCGTTTATAAATTAATGAAAATAATGCAAGTACGATTGCAAAAAATCCCCAAAAATATAACTGAGTAAAAATTATTGGGCTATGTGCATCAAAAACGAAAATATTTTTTAAATATTCCACTTAACTAAAAAAATAAATGTAAATAACTGCTGTTTACTAATATACGATATGTGTTCTTTTTCAAATAGTTACACAAACACACACAAATTCTACTTCATTTGTTGGAAATGAAATTTTTCAAATAAAACTGCATAACTTTTCTATGGTTGGTTGAGTAATGTTAAATCTGGAAATTTTATAACATATTCTATTTGGCTGAGTTCTGATTCTTTAAAACCTTCCGTATAATTATCATAGGATTTTAAGAAAGCATTAAAAAGTAAATCTGCTTGCATAAAATATCCATTTCTACTAAAATGAACTTTATCATTAGCAGTTAAACCAGCTTTATGCCAGAGAGTTACTGAGTTTAAACCTCCCATAATATTATAAAAATCCCAAGTTGCTAAATAATGTTTGCCAGCTAGTTTTTTTATTTGCTCGCTTACAAGAGCAGTATTTGGATTTACTTTTTTCTTATACAAATAACTATCATTGGGTACTGTCAGCAAAATGGGTACATTGGGTAATACCTTTTTTATACGAGTGATTAGCGAATCGTAATTTGTATAATAATATTCAGGGTTAAATTTCTTTGAATAAGCATCGTTAGTTCCTAACGTCATTATTATCCAATCAGGTTTTAATGCTTTTAGCTGACTTTCAAGCAAATCGCAACGAAGAAATGCCGGAATTGTTGAACCATTTACTCCAATTCCATGATAAGTTATTCCGGATTGGTCAGTTTCGAGTGAAATTCCATAAAGAGTAAACTGATTTTGAAGTGAATCGGTTTTAGTAAAACCCATTTCAAGAAAATCAACTTCTTTTTTAAGCTTGTACAAAGTATATCCTTGTTCCTTATTTACCTCAACAACTTCATTTTCAATATTTTGAATCACTAATTGAAATGAAGTCTCACTTACATCGTGTAAAACTCTTACCAAATTAAAAGTATAAGGCAAATAGGCGTCTTCTTTAAGATAAATATTTAAAGTTGAAGCTGTTGATGTAGTTGTAGTTGATAATCCTGAAACTCCTAAAGTACATTTTTTCTTATACTCAACATTTCGACACGAAGTCCATGTACCAGTATGTTTAATGTAATAATTTCTTGGAACATTAGTACGAGTAAGGTTATAAGGAAATACAAAACCTCTACTTCCTTGCAAACCTGGGTGCATTGTTTGCAAACGCTGCGAAAATCTACCTGGTAGCGCACCTGCTTGTACATGAGAACCTCCAAAATGCACAATATTTATTTGTCCTTCACCACTAAAAATTAGTTCGTCAAATTTCTGATACAAATTCATAAATTCAGAACTGTCTTTATAAAATTGTATTTTATTTTTATCGTAATGGATAAAATCATAAAACGGAATATCATAAGGATAATCCTGAGCCTTGACCAAAAAAGAGGTAAAAATAATTAGAACAAATAAAAACGATTTAGATTTCATATCCTATTTTTTTTAAAATATTAGCAATTGAATAAGCTAATATTATTTATTTTTTCGTTTCAAATAATCATTATATTCCATAATCAGAGCGTTATAGAATATTTTTGAAATAATTTCTGATCCAAGTCGAGTAAAATGGATAAAATCTTTGCCTGCTAATGGTGGATCATGATAAACCCAACTTGGCATAGAATTTTTTCCGCCCATTGCTTCGTACATATCCCAATAAACCGCATTATATTTAAATGCTGCTTTTCGCAAAGTTGCTGAAATATTTGGGATATTTGGATACGAAACATAGGTTCCGCCTTGATTTATAGACATATCTGCTGGTCCGATAACAATTATTGAGATATCGGGTTTTATTTCGCGAATTACCGCAAGTTGTTTTCCAAACATATTGCCGTAATAATCGTAATTATCAGTAACATAAGGAGTAACATTTCCACCAAACTCCAAAATCATCAAACGAACATCGAGTTCATTGAGCATGGCTTTAAGTAATTCTTTGTTTTGTGTAGTAAAAACAAAACCGGCACTTCCACGTTGTGGAACGTTATCCACTGCAATTCCTTTTTCAGCATCTAAACCAATAGCATAAATTTCAGGACTATCGCCACCACTGAATTTAAAAACTAGTTTCTCAGGAGAATTTACCGACCACTTTGCAGTCATCAGTTGTTTGTTTGCAGGCAATATTTTCTCTTCAACAAGTTGTTCGTCAGCATATAAGCCCACTTTTACGGGAGTTTGATTGTAACCATAAAAAACCCTAACTTGTTTGTAAAAATTATTGTTTTTGTACGCCATATCGGAACGTGAAAAAGTAATGGTTCCCGAATAGCCCGATTTTACAGCAGTATCAGCTAAAATTACACTTGCAGAATCACTTGAAATACCTCGAATTGGAGCAAAACGCGAAAAACCGGCTAAGATTCCAAAACGTTGTCCTTTGACAGAGTTTGAATGCTCCATCGTATTGTAACGCAGCCAATTACTCGAATTTTTTTGCTTTATCGTAATTCCGTAATTATACGGTTGAAGCGCAGGCAAAAGTCCGGGACCACTACCACCAAATTGTTTTTGCAAATTTTGCCTAATTACCGAGGTTATTCTATCGCCTTCTAGCTGAGAATCACCATAATGAACGATACGAATTACGCCTTCCTTTGGATTTTGTAGGTCTCTAAAAAAATTATCCAACACCGATTTGTCGCCATTTGGAAATTGTAATCTTTGAATTGAACTAATACTACCCACTTCAATACTCAAAGTATCAACAACTTCCAGAACCACTTGGAAATTTTGTGAATTATTCTTAAAAACATTTCGATAAATAATCTCATCATAATCAAGCAAATTGGCAGTATCGATAGCATTCTCTCCAATTATATTTGAAATATTTGCATATTGAATACTTTCCTCAAACAATTGAGATAGCTTTGGCATTTCTAACTTTTTATCACCACTTATACGAATTCCATCTGCTGGAAAAGCCAACATTATCAATGCAATACTTAAAAAAACACCAACTAAAAATATTAAAGTTTGATGAGGCTTCACTTGTTAAAATCTTATTTATTTAATACTATTTTTCTTTAATTTTCAAAACTTGCCCTACATTTAATTTGTAATTTTTTGGCAAATTATTCAATTTCATTATTTTTTCTACGCTTGTACCTTCAAATTTGCGCGAAATATCCCACAAATTGTCGCCACTTTTTACTTTATAATAAACATACGACGACATTTTGTTTACATCATTTGAAATAGCTAAGCCAGAACTCAATACATCTGATTTGTTGGCTGTAGTTGATGAAGAAGATTTTCCTGTAGTTGAAGCAGTCTTTGTATTCGACGTGGACGTTTTTCCAACTTTTTTTTGCTTTTCAGCAAAAGTCATCGAATTGATTTCTTTGTACTTAGCTTCCTCATATTGAGGTACATAAATAATTATTTCTTGACCAGGATAAATTGTTTTCTTCTGTTGTAAATTATTCCACGATTTTATTTCGTTAATACTTACATTGTACCATTGCGCAATTAAACCAATATTATCTCCCGATTTTATTTTGTAAGTTAATTTAGCTTTATTTTTTGGAACGACCTCTTCAAAATATTCGGTACTGGTTTCGCCAGAACTTACCACTTTGGGTGGAATTACTACAGTTTTCGCAACTTGAAAGTAAACAGTTGAATTGTAATTATATATCGAATCTTCCAAAGCCTTAAAAGCTTTTATTTGTTTTGTAGAAATTCGCAATGAATTGTTGTCATTTATTGGTTGAATAATTCCAACTTTATATTCTGGGTTCAAATCTTTCAACTCTTGCATCGAAATTTTTAAAACTTCAGCAATTTGTCCAAAATGAACTTTTTGTTTTACTACCAAAGTATCCATATCTTCCGGCATTTTAACTTTTATCGGAACAATATTGTACTCTTTATAATATTCTGATAAATAAATACTTGCAATAAATGCGGGTAAATATTCGCGCGAATATTGTGGCAAAAAATTATAAATTTTCCACACATTTCGTTCACCGTTAGCACGGCTAATGGCTTTGTTTACGTTTGCAGCTCCACAGGTATAAGCAGCAATTGTTAGCTGCCAATCGTGGTAAATTTCATACATTTCTTTAAGATACTTAGCTGCAGCTACTGTTGATTTGATTACATCGCGTCTTTCGTCGGTGTAGCTGCTGATATTCAATCCATAACGCTTTGCCACAGGGTATGAAAGTTGCCAGATACCTGAGGCTCCGGTTTGTGAAATTGCGGCTGGAAAAAAAGAAGAACCCGTCATTGCTAAATATTTAAGTTCCAAGGGAAGCTTATATTTTTTTAGGTTTTCTTCAAACATAGGCTCGTAATAATCAGCTAAACCAAGCATTGCTTCCACTTTTGTTCTATTTAGTGGATCTATATAGAATTTAATAAACGAATTTACCTCATTATTAAAAGGTAACCCGACATAGCTCTCTATTTTGCTTAATTTCTTTTTTACTAACGAATCAGAAATTACTGGATTTTTTTTAACCGAATTATTTTTTCTATTTGCAATTGCTTTTTCTACATACGAAATTTTTGCCAGGCTATCTAAGTTTGTGATAAACAAATTGTTTTCAAAACCATAGCCATTTAAAACTAGTCCCGAAGTGCCTCCAGAATTAGTTTGAGCTGGTAAAAAAATAGGTAAAAATATAAATGCAATTATTATGTATTTTAAATTCATACGTTTCATTTAATTCTCTCACGTTATTTAGCGAGAAACAATATAACATAAATAGTTCCGCAAAATTAATCTTAAATACGTTTAATTTTAATTTTATCGCCCGGGTTAATTTTGCTTTCATCGCTCAAATTATTGATTTTCAAAATATCAAAAGTAGTGATATTCTCAAATTGTTGAGAGATTTTCAAAAAGCTATCGCCTTGTTTCACAGTATAATACAAAAATGTTTCCGATGCTGTTTCCGAACCCGAAATTTTCATATTTTCTTGCAATTTTTGGCTCGAAGCTAAAGCAGTATTTTCGATAGCATTATTTGGATTGTAAGCATAAATTTCTTTTTCTCTTTGCAAAAAAGCAGTTGTGTGCTCTAATGGCAGACGAAGCGTATAACCTTCTGCTACTGCGGGAATTACATCTTTTTTATATTGAGGATTTAACTCTTTAATTTGCTCAATAGGAATACCTAAAACTGCCGAAATTTGACTAAAAGCAAGTGTTTTGTTTGTAATCATTAATGTATCAGAAGCCAACGGCAATTCGAAAGGAAGTGGTACTATTTTATGCTCTTTATAATAATTCATGATATAAGTTGCACCAATATAAGCTGGTACATAATTTTGAGTTTCTTTTGGTAAAAATTGAGAAATATACCAATAATCTTGGCTTCCACCACCTTTTTTTATCGCTCTGTTTACATTTCCAGGTCCACAATTGTAGGCTGCCAATGCCAAAGTCCAATCACCATACGTATCGAATAAGTTTTTCAAATAACGTGCTGCTGCATGAGTCGATTTTATTGGGTCAAGGCGTTCATCTACTGAAGAATTGATATTCATTCCGTAAGCTCTTCCGGTTGGATAAATAAATTGCCACAAACCTGCTGCTTTTGCTCTCGACATTGCTACTGGATTCAGAGCAGATTCAATAATTGCCAAATATTTCAATTCCAAAGGAACACCGTAAGCATCAAAAATCTCCTCAAAAATTGGAAAATAAAATTCGGCTCTTCCAAGTAAGCGTTGAACAGTTATTACCGATTTACGACGTGTATATCGCTCAATATAATCTTTAACTCTCTCATTATAAGATAAATTGATAACGGTCGAAAGGTTTTTTAAACGAGCTATATAAACGGAATCGGTACAAGCTATTATCGACGAATCACGAGTCCAATTTTCCTCATAATCATATACTTGGGTCTCAATATTTGTAAACCACAACATCGAAAGGCTATCTATTTCGTTCGCATTTCTGCCTACATAATTTGCTCCGTAAGGAATATAAGGCGCAGGCGCAGGTGCTGAAAGTACTATAAGTTCTTGGTTGTTTGCTTCTTGAATATCGTTCAAGACTTTAGTGTGCAGTTCTGAAATAAAGCTATTTATAAAATACTTATTTTCAGATTTTTCCATGTAATTAATGAATAAACTGTCGTACTGAATTGCATTAAAATTAAGTTTCAGTTCAGAATCTGTTTTTTCTACTTGTGCTTTTGTTATATTATTAAAGCTTAATGTTATAACAATTAATAAAAGTACAATTTTTCTCATATTTAATTAATTTTCAACACATTAGTTCTTAACAAAAGAACCTCCCGTGTTCGTTTATAATATCTTCTATAAAAATTAAAAATTCAACGAAACTTTTATCCCAAAAGCTGTTGAATTCAATAAATCTATGTTATTTATTAGTATTGGCTGCGTTTTAAAACTTAAATTAGGGCTTACATCAAAGGTAAAAAAATGCGCATCTACATTGGCATCAATAATATTTAATGCGTGCAAACCCATAGTAACCAAAAACATAAGGTCTCGGCTACGTTTGTATGAATCTTTCACATTTTTCAAATATTCTTTGCGACCTGCTCCATACAATTCAAGAGTAGCAGCATCGCCCTGTACATAAAGTTTATAAATATCCTTTACGTACAAATATTGCTCATTGTTGAAAGAAATTGCATAAATAGAACCAGCGTAAGCTGCCCAAATGATAGGAATTTTCCAATATTTTTTATTGTAATATTGCCCCAAACCAGGTAAAATAGCAGAAAAAATAGCTGCTTTTTTGGGCGAGTGAAATTTTACCAGCGTTGAATCAATTTCAGATTCTACTCGGATAGTATCGCTTTTTTGAGCTTGTACTTTCAAGCTCAAAAAAGCAAAAATAAAAATAATCGTATATGGTAATAATTTCTTCAAATAACTTATTTATAAAAAGTTAGTTCTCTGACAATTTGTTAAACATTTTCACTAATTCCTCAAACTCTTCGTCGCTATTAAATGGTATGATAATTTTACCTTTTCCTTTGGCATCGAGTTTCAAATCAATTTTTTGCTTAACTCGTTGAGCTAATTGCTTTTTAAAGTTAGAAAAATGTTCTGGCAAAGTTGATACTGGCTTTTTGTTAGGAAGTTTTTCTAACTCCTCTTCACTCGCACCTTTTACAAGTTGTTCGGTTTTTCTAACTGAAAGTTCTTCATTTATAATTTTAAAGTAAATTTTAAGCAGTTCATCTGGTTCTTCCAATGCAACGAGAGCTCTGGCATGTCCCATGCTAATTTTTTTGTCGCGAATACCTATTTGAACTTCTACTGGTAATTTTAAAAGGCGCAAATAATTTGAGATAGTTGCTCTGTTTTTACCAATTCTCTCGCTCATCAAATCCTGAGTAAGCTGGCATTCGTCAATCAAACGTTGGTATGAAATTGCTATTTCAATCGCATTCAAATCTTCGCGTTGAATATTTTCAGCCAAAGCCATTTCAAGCATTGCTTGGTCGTCAGCTTCGCGCACATAAGCCGGAATGGTTTTCAAATCAACCTGAAGTGCAGCTCTGTAACGTCTTTCACCGGAAATTATCTGAAAATAGTCGTCAATTTTTCGTAGTGTAATGGGCTGAATAATACCCAATTTAGCTATTGATTGAGCTAGTTCCTCTAAAGCTTCTTTTTCAAAATTAGTACGAGGTTGAAACGGATTGGCTTTTATTTTGCTCAATTCTACTTCTTTAACAGTACCAAGAGCCTCTATTTCAGATGCTTTTTCATACTTATTATCATCTATTAAAGCTCCAAGCCCTCTTCCTAAAACACTTTTTTTTGACATTTATAGTTCTATTTTATAATTTTTTTCAAATACGCTTGCTATTCAAATGATGAACTATTTTGCTGCTTCTAATTCAGCTTGTTCTCTTTTTACGGCTTTTTCTAATATTTCTTTGGCTAAATTCAAATAGCTAACTGCACCTTTTGAACTTGCATCGTGCAAAATTACGGGTTCGCCAAAACTTGGTGCTTCTCCTAATTTTGTGTTTCGTGCAATTATTGTTTCAAAAACCATGTCGGAAAAATGTTTTTGAACTTCTTCAACTACCTGATTAGCAAGCCTTAAACGTGAATCATACATAGTTAGTACAAAACCTTCGATATCTAGTTTTGTGTTGATTCTGTTTTGAACCATTTTAATGGTATTCAGCAATTTACCTAGTCCTTCGAGAGCAAAATATTCGCACTGAACCGGAATAAGAACAGAATCAGCAGCACTCAATGCATTCAGCGTTAGCAATCCTAGAGAAGGTGAGCAATCAATTAATATATAATCGTAACGATCTCTTAATTTATTAATTATTTTATCTAAAATTTTTTCTCTCTCATCAATATTAAGCATCTCAATTTCAGCACCCACTAAGTCAATGTGTGAAGGAATTAAGTCAAAACCTTCTGTTTTAGTAGTTAAAATGGTTTCAACAGGGTCCATGCCGTCAATTAAGCAATCATAAATATTTTTCTCAATACTTTTTAAATCAAAACCAGTTCCTGAAGTAGCATTTGCCTGAGGATCAGCATCTATAAGTAGAACTTTTTTTTCAAGCACGGCTAAACTTGCTGCTAAATTTATAGAAGTAGTGGTTTTTCCAACGCCTCCTTTTTGATTTGCAATTGCAATTACTCTTGACATGATAATCTTGTTTTATATTATTAATTAGTATGTTACTTATTAAAAAAATTAAGCGTGAACTTTTGTTGAACGATTTTTTTTGCCAATTACAACTTTTTTCGGTTTGTAATTCAATCGCCAAAGTTAAAATTTTTTTATTAAATTCAAGTGCTAATTCTAGTTTTAACAGAAAAATATTAGTTCTATTTTTTTAAGTCTTTATTATAAAATACTATTTTAAAGCTATTTAGATACTCTTTTTACTTTCAATTTTTCTAAATATATCAAAAAAAAAGTTAAATTTTCCGGTGTTAATTTAACATTTGAAAACTCAAAAAAAGTCTTTTTTCTAATATTTAACAAAAAAACAATACTATTTGTTCACCAAAATTCGTTTCATTATCCAAATTTAAAAAAAATGAAAACTTTAGCAAGTTAATTATTTTCACACTTGCAGTCAAGCCTTTAATTCTTTTACTATTAAAACTTTACAAGATTTACTTGTGTTTTTTTTTATTTGCTTAAATTAATTTCCTTTTTCTTTGATTACAGTTGGCTAATTTTCTGAAAAAATGAAAACAAAATTGTACTTAATTTTTGTTTTGCATTAAAAATTTTCTCCTCTCCCAAAATAAAAAATACGCAAATTTGTTTTCTAAAAATTAGAAATGTGAAAAAGCGTTTATTTTGCAAAATATTGATAATTTTGTAATTTAGAAAATAGTGTAATATAATGATAGAACGTTTATTCTTTTATCAAATAAATGTTTGTATATCAATAAATTAATAAATTCAAAAAATAAAAAGAAAGGAAAACTATGTTTGGAGATTTTATGAGCAAAATGCAAGATGCTCAAAAACAAATGGAAGAAGTAAAAAAAAGATTAGAAAATGTTTATGTTGAAGGAGTTGCAGAAAATGGACTTGTAAAAGTAACAGCCAATGCCAACAAAAAAATAATCAATATTTCTATCAGTGATGAAATTTTGAACGACAAAGAAACTATGGAAGATTTGCTTATTGTTGCAATAAATAAAGCTCTCGAAAAAGCTGAAAATGTGAATAATAGCGAAATGGGAAGCCTTGCTCAAGGCATGATGCCCGGTTTATTCTAAATTTTCAATTTGTTGGTAGTTTATTAAGTTTTGATAGATTTCAAAGCCTACCCAAGCATCGGTAGCTGCATAAATTTGCTGCTCTTTGGTTAGGTTTTGATTTTCCCAATTAGAAAGTTGTTGCGATTTTGAAATTCTAAAATTTAGCACAATTCCGCTTAATTTCTTTAGCGAAAAATTTTCGATTCCAAATTTTTTCACAAAGGTTTGCAATTCGATAAAACCTGCCGCTTCAAAGTAACTCAATTTTTGAAGTGCTCTAATATCGTCATGAATAGCAACTCCAGCCTTAATTATGAGTGGATTGCGCAGCAAACGAGTCAATTTTTTTGGCAAACCGATTTGCTTTAATTTGAAAAGATACGCTTTTTTTCCTGTAGATAATTGTAAGAGAGCGACTTGGTTTACGTTGCCTTTTTTAAACGAAGGGCGTGTTTCGGTATCAAAGCCAAGTATTTGTTGTCTTTCGAGCTCAGGCATAATGCGGTTGAAGGTGCTATAATCGCCTATTTCAACTATTTCGCCATCAAAAAATTTTAAAGGCAACTCACTCAATTCTTCGTTTGATATGGTCTTTTTAAGTTCCAACGTTTTATATTTTATCAAAGCAATATAATTTCACTACAAACGATTTGATTACCTAATAATCAACTGTTTATAGTAAAAAGCGCTACTAATTAATTTATTTTTGTGCTTTTATTTTATGTAATGAGCCAAATTTAATTGTCTATTTCATTTGCCAAGTGCTTACAATTTATTTGATTACAAAGAAAATTACTCCAAATAAATCAGCACTCGAGTTTTATTAATAATCAAAAAAATCAGCTTCTTCGCGTTTTTGAAAAAAATTATCTACCCAACTATTTTGCTTATTATCAATCGTTTGCAAATTATCCTCTTCATCAGAATCTTCTTCAATTTCGTCTGCTCCAAACACGATTTGGTGAAAATTAGAAACAATTGCTAAAACTTTTTGCCCCCACGACTGTTGAAAATTTTGCGAACATTCCCACAAAGCTTCTTCCATACTGTAGGTAGAACCTAATTGATAGATACTTATAAAATCTTTCAATTCTTGATATACATCTGCAAAACACTCAGAAATACTAAAACTAGAATTTTCCAATAAATTTGGAGCTTGCAAATCAGATATTTCTACAAACCCGTCATAATTGCCTAGCTTTGTGGCTATGCGCTGTTTTATCAAATTCCAATCGTATTCGGTTACAAATTTTTCGGCAAAAGAATCTGTCAAAGTATCAATTTTTGGCAAAAGCACAGCTTTTAGATACAGTAATGGCAAAAGTTTTAATGATTTGTTAAAAAACTCATGCTTACTATAATTGTCCGATTTTTCTAAAAAACCACAATATTCGCCGGATACTGTTACAAATTCAAGTACTCCCTTTGAATAAATCAGCTCATTTCCTAAATCGCTATCCAAATAATTATCCACGTACCAATTTTTTTTATAAAAAAATATTCGTATTAAAGTGAATCAGAAAGTTAAAAAAATTCTAATTCCCTTTATTTTGACTACTCTTCTGTTTTATCTATTGATTCTTCTACAGTTTCTTCTTGGTTTTCAGCGTCTTGTGTTTCATCAAATTTGAGTAATTCAAATTTTTGTAGTAAATTATACCAAGTGATAAGTCTTTTGATATCTGATACATAAACTCTTTCTTTATCGTAATCAGGTAAAACTTCAGTCATGTACTTTTTCAACATTTCTGGTTTTTCGCTCGGTTTTACAGAAGCTTCCGCTCCATTTTCTTTATCAAAAATTAGCTTCAATATTTTAGAAAGCTGAACTTCAGAGTCTTGCGTGTACATTGCAATATCTTCGAGTGCACTAATTTTTGAAGTGGCATAAGCCGGCATACGTTTTTTGGTTTCTAAATGTTCAACTATAATCGCATTTTTAGAATGTGTTATTAATTTAAACAAACCTGAATGACCTGAAATTGATAAAATTCCTTTTAAATCCATAAAAATTTTTATTTTTTTTTAATCGAAACTTATTTTTTTAGCTTACAAAAATAGAAAAATTATTGTAGCTTAAAAAATATTTATGTAAATAGTGCAGTTTGAAAAATCATATATAAATTTAAAATACTAATTTTAAAAACTTTACACTAGAAAATATTTTACTTTTTTTACTTCTTAAAGTCTAAAATTGAGAAAAATGGCAATAGAATTAAAGTTCTTTTAAAAAATTGGGTTTTATAAATTGATTCCAATTTCCTCTATATGTAGCATTTTCATTGCTTTCATCAAGTAATTTCAAAAAATCAGTCCGCTCAATTTCTTGCGCTCCTAACGAAAGCAAATGCGTGGTAGTAGTCTGAGCATCAATGTAATGAAAATTAAAGAGCTTTGCTATTTTTACCAAATAATAAAATGCAACTTTTGATGCATCGCTTTCTAAATGAAACATCGACTCTCCAAAGAAAGCACTTCCCAGCGAAATTCCATACAATCCACCAACCAAACGCCCATCGTAATAAGCTCCGATGCAGTGTGCAAATCCTTCGTAATGCATTTTAATATAAGCATTTACAATATCTAATGTTATCCAAGTTCCGTCTTGCCCCATTCGCTTGGCATCTGAGCAATTTTGTATTATTTGTTCAAAATCAGTATCAATTTTAATTTCAAATTTTTGTTTTTCAATTGTTTTTTTTAAGCTTTTAGAAAGTTTAAAATTGTTGAGAAACAAAACCAAGCGGGGATTTGGCGACCACCAAAGCAAAGGATAACCTTCTGCTGGCCAAGGAAATATGCCATTTGAATATGCTAAAAGTAAACGTTCAAGCGATAAATCTCCACCAATGGCTAAAAGTCCATCTTCTTCGGCATAATCAGGATTTGGAAAAATTAGATCACGTGTAAGCTGAAAAACCATAAACTTGTTAGCTATAAAATATTGTTTGTGAGTAAATTATGTATTTTTAATACTTGCGGAAGTACTAATTGAACATTGTCGTTGTAGATAACAAAATCGCTTCGTTTCATTTTTTCTTCATCGGGCATTTGACTTAAAATTCTGCGCATAACCTCGTTGTGAGTTATGGATTCTCTGTTTATAACTCTTTGTATTTTAATATCTTGTGGTGCATACACACATATAATTTTATCTACTTGTGTATGAGCTCCGCTTTCGAAAAGTATGGCAGCTTCTTTGAGTGTATAGGGAGCTAACTTATTGTTTCCCAACCAATTTTCGTAATCCAATTTTACCGCCGGATGAATAAGTGAATTTACAAAAGCTAATGCTTCTGAGTTATTAAAAATTATTGAAGATAGTTTTTTTCGGTCTAACATTCCAAATTCATAAAGATCTTCACCAAATTTAGCTGTTAATTGCGATTTTACTTGTAAATTTTTATTTACAATTACGGCAGCAGAAATATCAGCATAATAAATAGGAATTTCGAGGGTTTCAAAAATCTTACAAATTGTAGATTTGCCGCTTCCAATTCCGCCGGTTATTCCAATTTTTATCATATTTAAACTCCTGATTTGTATTTATTTAACAAAACAACTCTAAGTAAATTACTTTTCGAGCAAATATTCAACTTTTTTGGGTGAAAATTTCAAATTAAATGCAAAAACAGAATAATTCTCCATATTGATTCTCAATGTTTTTGTATTTTCTTTTATGTCTTTATAATCAACAGTAAATCGAAAGTCTTCAGGCTTCACTTTTAAATAATTGCTAGTTGATATATTAAATTGAATATAAGCAAATTGTGGAAATAATTGTAACTCATAATTTGGAGGCAAATTGACTACTTCAATTGGAATATTCATCGTTTTTTCGGTGAATTCTTCAACTGGAACAAGCACTTTTACTTGCTTTTTCTGATATTTCAATCCTTTTTGAGGCCTCAATTCGCAAGAAATATTCAAATTTTGTTCAACACCTGTAAATTCATACTCTTCGGTTGCTACAAAATCAATCGCATCTATCAAATTTTTTCTTCCCGAAACGAATATACTATCGGGTGTAATTATTTCTGGAGCAGTCTGATAAAATTGCTGTTTAAATTTTAATTTTAAATTTGGTTTTATCGGAACTTTTTTTGAAACCGTATTCTCATAATAAAATATAATTGAATCAGGCTCAATAGTTAGAATTTTAAAATCTTCACCTAAATGCCCCGATACTAAATTTTTAAGTTTATAGGTTTGCAAAAGTAACGTTAAACTGTCATTTTTAAGCCGTTTCACGTACTTCGAGTCCGATTTAATTTTAATGCTATTTCTAAATATTGTGGAATTATATTCGAATATACGGAAACCACGCGAATTTATTTTTACCAAAAGTTCGCCTGTATAGTTTTGTCCGTAAGTAAAAGTCTTATTTTCAGAAGCATTAACAAATTCTATAGGTACATGAATATAACTAGTATATTCTTTATCAAGAGCATTTAGAAACCAAAAAACCGTTGATAAAAAAAGAAAAAACAGAAAAATCAAATATTTTTTTTGAAATTTGAAATTTCTGACTTCTTTTAGTGTTAAAAGATAAATTATTTTTAATCTTTTCTTCACTTCTACAATTTGTTATAAAATAAAAAATGTAAATTAAATTTTGTTAAAAAAAAACAAAAATCTAATTTACATTTAATATATCAATTATTTATTTTGTCCCAAAAGATTGGTACTGTCTAAATTAATGGCTGATTTATCAACGCGTATTTTAACATCGTTATCTAAATCTAAAATTACAATATTTTCTTTAATATCGGCAATTTTTCCGTAAATACCACCAATTGTTATTACTTTATCGCCTTTTTTTAATTCCTCTCTAAACTTTTTGAGCTCTTTTTGTTTTTTTACTTGTGGTCTTATCATAAAAAAATAAAACACTACAATAATAAGTATTAATGGCAAAAAGGTCATTAATGGATTTGCGTCTTGACCTCCCTGCGGCGAAGTCATTAAAAAAATTGTTAATAAATTATGAATCATCTTGTTGAATTTATATTAAGTTATAATTTTAAAATAAAAAGTAATTTTTTTTTTGAGTGAATTGAATATCAATTATTTGCTAAAACTTCGGCAACAAAATGTACTTCTACAGTTTTATCAACCGAATTAGTTATAAGTACAACACTTTTTTGTTGCTTTCCTAAACGTCCTGAACTATCGAAAGTTACTTCCAATTGTCCTTCACCACCTTTTGCAATAGGTTCTTTTGTCCATTTTGGCACAGTACAACCGCAACTTGCTCTTGCTGATTTAATTATGAGCATATCTTCACCTTCATTTTTAAATTTCATGGTATATTTAACAATCTCACCTTGCTGAATTTTGCCCAAATCATACGTTTCTTTCTCAAATACACATTTTGAATTAGCTCCTGCTTCTTCAGCATATTGAATAGATTTATTTTCAGGCATTTGCATTTCATTTCCGGCAGGTTCAGATTCTGAATTGCACGATGAAACAATTATCGAAAAAAGAAGAAAATAAACAATTTTTTTCATATTCCTATTTTATATATTTTTATTAAAACAAGTTACTTTTTTGATAAAAAGAAATCATTTGAGTAATTTATTCTTTCAAACCTCTACCTACTTTTTTAATTTTTTCGGCTTTTTTTAGTTCTTCGATACAATTTTCGAGTACTCCATTTATAAATTCACTGCTTTTTTCAGTGCTATAAAATTTTGAAAGTTCAATGTACTCATTCATACTCACTTTGATAGGAATTAATTCAAAATTAGAAATCTCGGAAATCGCCATAAGCAAAATCAAAATATCCATTTGAGCTATTCGCTCTAATTCCCAATTGTTTATATGTTTCTCTACAAGATCTTCGTATTGTTTTTTATTGAGTAATGTTTTGCGAATAATGTTCTTTGCAAAGTCAATATCTTCCTCATTACTAAATGTTTGCACAATGCGTTTCATGTGAGTATTGCCTATTTTCATGCCCTCAATACTCTTAATAAGCATGCTCAGAACAAATTCAAAATCATCGTTCCAATAAATACTCATTTCCTCTAAAGCTTGCATTAAAAACTCGTTTTCAGCAAATACATTTTCAATTATTTGAATTACAAATTCTTGATCTTCACTATATTTTGAAGGCTCCGCAGCAGACATATATTTTTGATATATCTCACTTTCCATCAGAGTATTAAATACACTTCTTACCAATTCTTCATTATTCGACCAATTTAATTTCTGACGCTGCACATATTCAATATACTGCTGGCTATCAGTCAATTGTCTAATAATCTTGTTATCAACAAACCTTCTATTGGGATTTAAATCTTCTTTCGTAGGCAGACGTTTGTTTTTTGCTTTTTCAATTTTCTCTTCAGCCAACTTCACCATTTCGGAGAGCAAAGCAATGTGTAAGAAAAATAAATCGTAGGATTTGCTGATGCTAAAAAATAATTCCTTTTCAGCCTGATTTATTGATTTTTCGGTGCTTTGCATGTACGAATATAGTACTTGCATTGCTTTAATACGTAGAAGTCTTCTACTAACCATGTAATTATATATAGTTAATAATGAATAATTTACAAATTTTCTTTGTAATACCTAATGCTTTAATCTTATTTTGAGACTGCAAAAGTAAAAAAAATACTCAAACGAATAAGTTAAAATATCAAAATTAATATTCTTGCAGCTCCTTTTCACTTTTAATTTACTTAAAATAAAGTAATTAAGTCGCAAAAAAAGTTTTGTTTTTAAATTCACTAGGCTTTAGTTTTTCAATTTGTAATCATATGCGTATTTTGCTAAAATTTAGTTTTAAAATAATAAAAAAAAGTATAACTTTGTACAAAATACTAACT
>DZBP01000047.1 GCA_022729915.1 Draconibacterium orientale
TAGATTTCTTGCGAAAGTACTAAAACAAAGGAAACTTCAATGACTAACTACGCCCTTTAGGACGTGGAGAAGGAATAAATACCGACTTGGACTTTAGTCCGACATATTAAAAGGGCTAAAGCCCAACCTGATAATAAACAGAATTGCCCCACGCTAAAGCGTGGAGTTAATCATTCAAAATCTTTATAAAACACTTTCACAAGAAGTCTATAAAAAAAAATCTAAATGCTTTTATTTTATATTTTGCTTTATTTAGAATATAAAATTACTGCTAATAGAATGGTAATTTGGAATTTTTTTAATTACATCGGCAAATAAATTAGCAATGGAAACCACTTTGATTTTGTCGGTTTCGATAACAGGTAGTGAGTCGGTTACAATAACTTCTTTGAGTACCGATTTGGCAATACGCTCGTAAGCTGGACCCGAAAATACGCCATGAGTTGCAATAACTCTTACGCTAAGTGCGCCTTTGTCCATAATTTTTTCGGCAGCCATAGTAATACTTCCGGCGGTATCAATCATGTCGTCAACTAATACTACGTTTTTGTCTTTTACGTCGCCTATAACGGTCATTTCGCCCACTTCGTTGGGTTTGTTTCTGCTTTTGTGGCAAATAACCAAGCCCGTATTCAAAAATTTAGAATAAGCATTTGCTCTTTTGGAACCACCCGTATCAGGAGAAGCGATGACAAGATTTTCGAGATTTAAGCTTTGAATATAAGGTACAAACACCGACGAAGCATACAAATGATCAACCGGAACATCAAAGAAACCTTGAATCTGGTCGGCGTGCAAATCCATAGTAATTACACGCGAAACTCCGGCTGCAGCCAATAAGTTAGCAATCAATTTGGCACCAATAGAAACTCTGGGTCTGTCTTTTCGGTCTTGACGAGCAAAGCCAAAATAGGGAATTACGGCAGCAATTTTGTATGCCGAAGCTCTGCTAGCGGCATCTATCATAGCCAACAACTCGAATAGATTTTCAGTAGGCGTAAAGGTCGATTGTATAATGAATACATAATGTCCGCGAACAGTTTCGTTAAAAGCAGGTTGAAATTCGCCATCGCTGAAGTTCAAAACTGTGCTTTTTCCTAATTCTGTACCATAACTTTTTACTATCTTTTCACTTAAAAATCGAGTGGCAGTACCCGAAAATATTTTAACTTTGGCTTGATTCATTTTGTTTAGTTGAATAGTTAGAAATAATGCTCTTATCGGGCTGCAAAATTAAAAAAGTAAATCGGAAATAAAGAATTTAACTTTATTTTTTATATTTTTTTTTGAAAAATAGAAATTTTATTTTATTCATTAGCAATAACTTAGCGCGTATAAAAATTCTACATTTTTAATCCTGCCTTTACGAAACCGTTTGTTTAAATTTATTTTTGTTAAATAAACTAAGAATTTGAAAACCTTGCCTAAAACGCAATATTTTCAAATTTTCAAATTTTCAAATTTTCAAAACACTTTTTATTTGAATTCTTTAAATTTGGGCGCCAACATTTTATTAAGTTCGTCGATGTACGTCAGAATCTCCTCTCTGCCTTGCTTTTTTGTAGAGGAAGTATAAAACATTTTTGGAAGTTCCTCCCATGTTTTAAGCATTTCACGTTCAAAAGCTTCTGTATTTCGAGCAAATTCGGAAGGAGTAACTTTATCGGCTTTGGTAAATACAATCGAAAACGGTATTCCTTTGATTCCTAAATTTTCAATAAATTCAATATCAATAGCTTGCGGTTCTAATCGCGAATCAACCAATACAAAAACATTGCTTAGGTTTTGGCGTTTGGTCAAATATTCTTTGATAAAACCACTCCATGCTTTGCGTTCTGTTTTGGCTACTTTTGCATAACCATATCCGGGCAAATCGACCATATACCAATTTTTGTTTATCAGAAAATGGTTTATCAATTGAGTTTTTCCGGGTTGAGCTGATGTTTTTGCCAAATATTTATTGTTGGTAAGCATATTAATTAGCGACGATTTTCCTACATTCGACCGACCTATAAAAGCATATTCGGGCATATTGGGTTTTGGGCATTTGCTTAACTCATTGTTACTTATAATATATTCGGCTGTTTTAATTATCATATTCTTTTACTATTCAAAGTTTTGGATTTTTTTTGCAAAGATACTATTATTTTAGATAATTCTATTGTTAAAAAAATCTAAGGTGAAAAAACTAGAAAATGAAAATGAACACATTGGCTTTAAATTGAACATTTTCAAGTTTTCAATTTTTTGTAAAAAAAAATTAAATACTATCTTTGTACACAGTATAATTTAGAATATAAGATATGGAAATGTACACAACTGATTGATTTGTATATTTCTAAAAAAAATAATACATGAAAATATCAGCATTGAACGTAAACAAAGGCATTGAGCAACCCGATGTTACCAATGACAATTCGATTCAACGTTTCTTACAAAAAAAACGAAACATCATGCCTGTTGATTATTATATCGAGGGCATTTTGAATGGTAATAGAACAATTTTGAGCCAAGCCATCACTTTAATAGAAAGCACCAGCATTCAGCATCAAGCAGTAGCTCAAGAAGTTATAGAAAAATGCTTGCCGTTTTCAGGTAAATCAATGCGCATAGGAATTACCGGCGTGCCGGGTGTGGGAAAAAGCACTTTCATAGAAGCTTTGGGAATGTATATCACCACTTTAGAGCATAAAATTGCGGTTTTGGCAATTGACCCAAGTTCTGAACGTTCAAAAGGAAGCATCTTGGGCGATAAAACACGAATGGAAGATTTAACGCGCAACAACAATGCTTTTATAAGACCTTCGCCAAGCACGGGTTCATTGGGAGGTGTCGCACGCAAAACGCGAGAAAGCATGATTCTGTGCGAAGCAGCCGGATTTGATGTTATTCTTATTGAAACCGTTGGCGTAGGTCAGTCGGAAACCACTGTGCATTCTATGGTCGATTTCTTTTTGCTGCTAATGCTTGCCGGAGCTGGCGATGAGTTGCAAGGAATCAAGCGTGGAATTATGGAAATGGCTGATACAATTGTAATTACAAAAGCAGATGGGCAAAATATCGACAAAGCGCGTATGGCTATGATGGAATACAAAAATGCGTTGCATTTATTTCCACCTACCGAATCGGGCTGGATTCCGGAAGTAACTACGAGTTCGTCTCTAAATAATGTTGGGATAGAAAATGTTTGGAAAATTACCGAAAAATATTTCGAATCGATAACGCAAACTCAATTTATAAACAAAAAACGCAACGAACAGTCAAAATACTGGATGTACGAAACGATAAATAATAAATTGCATCAAGATTTTTACGACAATCCTGAACGCAAGCTCTTAATCAAACAAATGGAAGAATTGGTTTTGAATGGTAAAATAAGCTCATTTCAAGCTGCCCACAAATTATTTGAACGTTAAAAAAAGTGCTTTTTTTTGAAATAGTTATCGCGGAGAAAACAATATTATTTTACTAAATTTCTTTTAAATTTTAATATAAAAATACACTTTTTTATGCCTCATCGTTAGAAACAAACTGAACGGAAGTCGCTTTGAAAGAAATCCAAACCATTTCATTTTCAGTAAATCCAAATTTTTCGAGGGTTTCGAGTGTAATTAATGCCGAAATTTTAACTCCTATATCAATCCAAAGTTCAATACCCGATTTCACTGGAAGAATATCAATTATTTTGCCCGAAAAATTATTTCGAGCCGATGATTCTACATGTTCTTTAAATACAAAAACAGATTCGGTTTTTACAAATACTTTTCCTTTTGTTCCTTCCTTTTCATCAGTTTCCAATCTAAAGCTAATTTTGTCATTAATTTTAGCAATTTTAATACCTCTTTTCTTTATTTTGCAAATCTCGGCTTCATAATAATTGTTTATGCCAATAAAATTAGCAACAAAATGGCTTCTAGGGTTTTGAAAAACTTCCTTAATTTCACCGTTTTGAACAATTGTTCCTTTTTGCATAATTGCAATTTTATCGGCAAGAGCAATTGCCTCGTCGTAATCGTGCGTAACGTGCAAAATGGTTTGTCCTTGTTTGTTTATTCGTCGGAGGAGTTTTCGCAATTCGCTTTTTAACTGAGCATCAAGTGCAGAAAGAGGTTCATCGAGTAATAAAATATCGGGTTTTCTGGCAAGTGTGCGAGCTATCGCAACGCGTTGTTTTTCGCCACCAGAAAGTGTATCTGCTTTTCTATTAAGTAGATGCAGAATATTCATGTCCGATGCAAGTGAGTGAACTATTTCATTTTTTTCGGTATTGGGCAATTTATTTAATGAATAAGCAATGTTTTGAAATACCGATTTATGCGGAAAAATAGCATAATCTTGAAATACAAGTCCTACTTTTCGTTGTTGAATTTTGAAATTGCTAATTTCTTGCTCGTTGAGGAATATTTTTCCACTATCGGCGTTCATTAATCCCGCAATAACCTCAAGAACAATCGATTTGCCTGCACCCGATGCTCCAAGCAAAACAAAGTATTCGCCTTTTGCTACTTCCAAATTTACATTTTTCAATGAAAATTCGCCAAAATTTTTAGATATATTTTCTAATTTTAACACCTTTTTGTTTTACTTTTTTATATTAAGTAGCGAGCCAAATTAACTTGTACATTTCATTTTTCCAAGAGCTTAAAATCTATTTGATTACAAAAAAAGTTTGCTCAAATTAAAATAGCACTGGTGCTTATTTAATTTTTCCTAGAAAAAATTCTAAGCAAAATAAAAAAGAATAAACTAATTGAAATAAAAAGGACAGAAACAGGCAATGCGTATTTAAGTCCATAAGAACCAAAACGTTCGTAAATAAGAACCGGTGCTATCATTGGGTGATAAGCCACAATTACTACCGCACCAAACTCGCTCATTCCGCGAGCAAACATCATCACTAAGCCGGTAATTATACTTTTACGAGCCAGTGGCACCGAAATAGTAAAAAACACACGCATTGGGCTAGCTCCTAGATTTAAAGCCGCTTTTTCGAGCCGTTGGGGTACAGCAGCAAATCCATCGCGCGCTGAGTTTATTACAAACGGAATGCTTACAAATGCCATTGCTATCGAAATGGCAACTGGCGTTCCAATTATTTCAAAACCAAGATTTTGAGAAACTTTGCCTAACACAGAATTGCGAGAAATAACCGTTAAAATAGCAATTCCGGCAGCTGTGTGAGGTATTACAATAGGAATATCTATAATTCCATTGATGAAATTTTTGAAAGGGAAACTTTTTTTTGCAAGCACATAAGCAAATGGAATGGCTGCAATTGAAAAAAAAAGAGTGCCGCCAAAGGCAGTTAACAAGGTAATTGCAATGCTATCTTGTACTTCCGAGTCAATAGCTGCTTGAAATAAATCCGGCGCACTCACTTCAATTACCATTCCAAGCAGTGGCGCGATAATAAAAAGTAAAACTAATCCTGAGAAAAAAATGAGGCTTAACTCAAAAAAACGATTCATTTTTAATACTTAAAAAAATTAAGCCAACGTACATTAGAAAAAAGGTACGAATCGGCAAAATTTGGTAATTACTTTCTGTTTTTATACGCAAAAGTAAATTAATTAAGTTCAAAAAAAAAAGGAAATTCTAGTTATTACAAAAAAAATGATTTTTTTTTTACCATTCTATTTATAAAAGTATTACTGGCTTGTTTTTTGTAGTTAATTTTGTAAAATACTCATAACAAAATAAAAAAAACATTTTTAGTTGAATTATTAATATTCAAAACTTGGTATCGATATGAAAAGAAAAATTGTATTAATTTTGAGCCTCATTTTTTATGTAAACGTGATGTTTTCACAAGAAAAATTCGAGGTTTTTTATGATTTAGACCTCGCATTAGAAAATGCCGACGGGGTTAAATATTTAGATTTAAGTAATAAAAAGTTAGAAACGCTACCGGCAGCCGTTTTAAAATTTAAAAATTTAGAATATTTAAATTTGTCTGGAAATCCGATTTCGCATTTGCCAATTTATATTGCAGAGCTAAAAAATTTACAAATTTTAGATTTAAGTTTTATTCCGAACTTAAATATGCAAGATGCATTTGAGAAAATTAAGGGCTTAAATCTTAAAGCTTTGGATATAAAGCAAAGCGGATTATTTGAAAATCAGACCTCTATCACAAATCAACAAGTAAGTCATTCACATACACAAACTGGCGAAAATCTTTAATTTTTTTTAGTAGAATAGACTTTCAAAAACACAAAATGCAATAAAAGGGTAAATTTTAAGAAGACATATAGCTACAAAAGTAGCTTTCAAGTCAATAAAAAATTATAATAAAGGTTTATAAAATCAAAAGCCAAATTAATACACATGGTTAATCAGCAAATTAAGATTTTAGTTTAATAAGCAGTGACCCAAATTAAATTGTATATTTCGTTTCGCCAAGTGCTTAAAATCTATTTGATTACAAAAAGTTTTGCTCCAATTAAAATAGCACTGGTGCTTAAAAATAGATTGGTAGAATAAATAAAAAAAAGCTGCTTTAATTAAGCAGCTTTTTTAGTTTTCAAATTAATTATTTTAATGCAAAACGTAGGTCATTTCTAAATAATAAAAAGCAGCTCCGGCTAAATAACCAAGAAGAGCTAAAAGACTTACTTTTTTGAGATACCAAATAAAGTCGATTTTTTCGAGTCCCATTGCAGCTACTCCGGCTGCCGAACCAATAATTAAAATACTTCCGCCTGTACCTGCGCAATAAGCTAAGAACTCCCAAAATACACCATCTTGTACAAAATTAGCCATATAACCAGTTGCTCCAGCTTCAGCTATTGGATACATTCCCATAGCTCCTGCCACCAAAGGCACGTTATCTACTATCGATGAAAAAATTCCAATAGCAAAATCAATTGCATAAATATTGCCTAAGTTTTTGTCGAGGAAAGTAGCGGCAAGTCCCAATTGTCCAGCCGATTGCAAACTTGCAACTGCCAAAAGAATTCCTAAAAAGAAAAATACTGTGGGTACATCTACTTTGCTAAGTATCTTAATAACAGTTAGTTTTTGCGAAGTTTCTTGTATAGAGTTTATGTTTTCGTCGCTTATTGCACCAATAGAATTGTTAATTTTATACTTATCGTACCAGCGGTGAAGTACTTCAGTTACAGACCAAAGTACTCCTAAGCCCAACAACATTCCTAAATATGGAGGCAAATGTGTGTAGGTTTTGAAAACAGGAACAAATAAAAGAGCCGAAACGCCTAAGGTTAGAATCAAAACTTGTTGCCTTTTAGATATAACTTGTTCATTTTCATCTATTTTTGGGCGACTAACAGTGCCTTTCATAGTAAAAGTAAGCACAAGAAGCGGAATTAAAATATTTAAAATACTTGGAATAAAAACACCTTCCATAATCTTTGCAGCAGTAACTTGTCCGCCAATCCAAAGCATAATGGTGGTAACATCGCCTATTGGCGACCACGCACCTCCAGCATTTGCAGCAATTACAACCATACTAGCAAAAAACCAACGAGTTTCTTTTTCATCAATTAACTTTCGCAAAAGTGCTACGATAACAATGGTTGTAGTTAGGTTATCCAATACCGAAGACATGAAGAATGTCAAGAAGCCAATAATCCAAAGTAGTTTTAACTTATTGGTAGTCTTTATTTTGTCGGTAATAACTTTAAATCCTTGATGCTGATCAACAATTTCTACTATGGTCATTGCACCAAGTAAGAAAAATAAAATTTCGGCTATTTCGCCAAGATGGTGTAATAATTCATGGTGAGCTACAAATTCTACCATTCCTTGGTGATTGTTGGCAGTTGGATTATTTTGCAAATAACTTGCCCAAGCACTACTAACATATTCTCCTGCGTCATTGGTCATACTTAAAATACCTTCAATTCCAAGCATATATACAACCCAAGTAAGTACTCCAATCAGTAAAGCCGATGCTGCTTTGTCTATTCTCAAAGGATGTTCCAATGCTATTGCTAAATAGCCCAGAACAAATACTGCAACCATTAAAAAAAACATATTCGTTTGATTTTGTTATATTAATATTTGATTTTTTATTTTTTTTTAATCTCAAATTTAGGCAAAGTTATTAAAAAAATTATAATTTCAAAATATAAGTAGTAATTTGGAAATCAATTACAACGAATTGATATGTATTTGTTTAATTTCCAAAATCTTATAAAATAGAAAATAATTTTAATTTGCTTATCGAATCTAAAATAAGTAGAAGAAATATTAATTGACCTAAATTATAAACTGATTCATGCAAAAGATGGACAAGAAACTCTTGATATTTTTAAAAACAACCAAGATATTTCATTGATTTTGATGGATATTAAAATGCCTATTATTGACGGACATACGGTAGCTAAAATAATTAAAGAATTAAAACCTGAAATGCCTATTATTGCCCAATCAGCTTATGCTTTGGAGCATGAACGTGCAAAATATGAAGGTATTTTCGATGATTATTTAACCAAACCCATTAAAGAAGAGTTGCTCATCGAAAAAATAAAAAAATATCTGCCCAATGAATAAAAAATCCTCAAAAATTAAAAAAAAGACTATCTAATGGGAAAAATTTAGTTATCTAACGAATTATCAATTATTTGATTATGAGTAAACTTAAATTATAAAATTTCAATAAAAATTATTCATCAGAAGGCATTTAAAATCACATCAATAATCTAATTTTTGAAAAATAGAGGTTATTTAATGACTTTGAGTTTAGCAAATTTGAGCAAAAGTTGTTTCGTGCCAGCAGCCGCAAAATTTATACTTGCCTTTACATTAGGCTCTTTGCCTTCGAGCTGCACCACCACTCCTTTTCCAAAACGAGAGTGTTCAACCGTGTCGCCTATTGCTATGCTCTGATTATTAGAATATTCAATCTCTGAATTGTTTGAATTTTCTTCGGGTTTGCTAAGGTTTTTGCTAAAAAATTGATTTCGCGAAGGCATTTGAGGCTTCTCAAAACGCTTTGTAGGTTCTGTTTTTTGGGGAAACGAGAATGTCTTTTCTTGCTGTTTTTTTTGCGAAAAAGAATATTCATCGTACTGATTTGAATACGAATCGGGAAAAAAATCAGGTTCGCACAAATCTACATAAGTTTGGTCTATTTCGCCCAAGAAACGGCTTGGTTTGCACAAAGTCGGCTGCCCCCAACGATAGCGATTTTCGGTGTACGATATGCAAAGATTTTTTTCGGCACGCGTAATGGCTACATAAAACAAACGGCGTTCCTCTTCCAAATCTTGCAACGAAGAGGCTGCCATAAACGACGGAAACAAATCTTCTTCAACTCCTACAATAAATACGTTCTTGAATTCCAGACCTTTAGATGAGTGAATTGTCATCATTACCACTTTATTTCGGTCTTCAGGATTTTCTGAATCTTGGTCTGTGATTAACGCTACTTCTTCTAAAAAATTAGACAAATAAGCTTCTTGTTCCTCTCTACTTCTCTCTACCACAAACGATTTCATACCATTAAGCAACTCTTGAACGTTTTCGTAACGAGCTAATCCCTCTCCTACTTTATCGTTGTGCAATTCTTGCAAAATTCCGGTTTCTTTAGTAATAAATTTAACCGTTTGGAACACATCATTTTCAAGTGAAAGTGCAGCTAATTTATTGATAAGTTCTACAAAATTCATTAATTTTGTAAGCGTTCCTTTGGTAACTATTTTATCTTCTTCTTTTATTGAATTTACTATTTTCCAAAGACTTAGCGATTGTTCGTTGGCAAGGCTTTCGAGTTTATCGGTCGTAGTGTCGCCCAATCCTCGTTTGGGATAATTAATAATTCGTTTAAATGCCTCATTGTCATTCGGATTTACAATTAACCGGCAATAAGCCAACACATCTTTGATTTCCTTTCGTTGATAAAATGATAACCCGCCAAAAATTTTGTAAGGAATATTCTGTTTTCTAAGCGATTCTTCAAAAATTCTCGACTGTGCATTGGTGCGGTACAAAATTGCAAAATCATTAAAATTGAAATGTTCGTTCATTCTAAATTCCATAATTCTGTTTGCTACTCGCAAACCTTCTTCTTTGTCGGTTATTGTTCTAATTAGCTCAATTTTAGAACCTTCACTATTTTCAGAAAACGTATTTTTAGGTATTTGCGTTTTGTTTTTCTTAATCAAACTATTTGCCGCATTTACGATGGTTTGAGTAGAACGATAATTTTGTTCAAGTTTAAAAGTCTGACATGTAGGATAATCGCGTTGAAAATTCAAAATATTCTCTATTTTCGCACCTCTAAAAGAATAAATACTTTGAGCATCGTCGCCAACAACACATAAATTTTTGTGTTCTTCAGAAAGTTTTTTAATAATCAAATATTGTGAGAAATTAGTATCTTGGTATTCGTCAACCAAAATATATTGAAATTGTTTTCGATAACGCGCTAAAATTTCGGGGTGGTCGCGAAAAAGTACATTGGTTAGCAATAATAAATCGTCAAAATCCATAGCTCCTGCCAAAAAACATCTACGAGTGTAGGTTTCGTAAACTTTATGAAATTGCGGAATTTTAACTTGCGCATCGTTCATAAGCAATTGCGAATTTTTGGCATACGCCTGAGCTGTAAGCAAATTATTTTTGGCTTTTGAAATTCGCCCATAAATAGTCGAAACTTTGTATTGCTCATCGTTCAATTGCAACTCTTTAATGATTGATTTCAAAAGACTTTGAGCATCCTGAGTGTCGTAGATTGTAAAATTTTTAGGGTATTTTAAAGTTTCAGCTTCGGTGCGTAAAATTCTTGAAAAAATAGAGTGAAAAGTTCCCATCCACAAATTCTTAGCCGTATCGTAGCCCACAATTTTAGAAATACGGTCTTTCATTTCGCGAGCCGCTTTGTTGGTAAAAGTAAGCGAAAGTATGTTCGATGGTTTTACACCATGACGAATCAAATGCGCTATGCGATAAGTCAATACACGAGTTTTTCCAGAACCTGCGCCTGCAATAACTAAGGACGGTCCCTTAAAATTGACTACAGCATCGTGCTGTGAACCATTAAGTTGCTCTAAATAATTTTCCATTGAATTCGTTTACGACTTTTAAGCATTAATGCTATTTTTATTTGGAGCAAACCTTTTTGTAATCAGTTATTTTTAAAGCGTTTGGCAGAATAAAATACCCAATTAAATTTGGTTCACTACTTATATTTTTTTGAATGGCAAAGATAATAGATAAAAATGAAAAGCAAAAAATGAAAAATAGAATGTTAGAAGTGTGGAATATAAGCTAAAATTGATTTTAAATTTAAAACAATCACAAAACCAAGACTTTACATTTTTTTAATGTCAAAAAAAATAAAATCAATGACTCATTTTTTTGACAAATTGCCTTTCATTGATTGTTTTTTTCGAAATCCCAAAAATGCACTAAAATGCTTTAGAAACAAACTATCGGCAAAATTAAATATATTTTCAAACTACAGAAATGTAATAAAATGTATTTTTTTACCAATTAAATTTAAACAAAGATTATGAAAATAAACAATGTTTTATTTTTTTAACGAAAGAATTTTCATGCTAAATATCAACACGAAATTAACTTATACAAAATCAAAATTGTAAAATATAAAAATTATTTTTTTGAATTAGCAGAAAAGCTATATCTTTGTTTTTTGTATAAAAGTTATAAAAGAGCGATGCGTTTTAGCGAAATAAAAGGGCATGAAGAGATTAAAGAGAGGTTTATTCGGAGTGTGAAAGACAACCGAGTGAGCCATGCCCAATTATTTATAGGAAGCGAAGGAAATGGCAAATTAGCCATGTCAATAGCTTATGCTCAATACATTAACTGTACGAACAAGCAATATTTCAACACCGAAAATCCGCTTAGCAGCGACTCATGCGGCGAATGTCCATCGTGCAAAAAGTACGAAAAACTAATTCACCCCGATTTGCATTTTGTGTTTCCGGTAGTAAATACGCCCAAGTTTAAAGACCCGGTAAGTGATAATTTTTTGAGCGAATGGCGAGAGTTTTTAATAAAACGATATTATAGAGACTTGAATTCATGGCTCGATTTTATTGGAGCAGATAATTCTCAAGCCAGCATCTTTACCCAAGAAAGTAAAGAAATTATTCGCAAATTGAATTTAAAAACTTACGAAGCCGAATATAAAGTAATGATAATTTGGCTTCCAGAAAAAATGAACGTTTCGGCTTCAAACAAACTTCTCAAAATATTGGAAGAACCACCTGCCAAAACGCTTTTTTTGTTGGTTTCGGAAGACGAAGGCAAAATAATTCGTACCATTTTATCAAGAACCCAACTAACTAAAATTCCAAAATTTAAAAACGAAAATATTTTGGAACTTGTTAGCCAAGAAAACCCAAACTCGCTCGATAGCGATGAATTAGATTACATTGTCCGTTTGGCAAACGGAAATGCAATAAAAGCACTCGAATTGTCGAATAATTCGGTGAATAATTCAGAAAATTTCGAGAATTTCACTTCGCTCATGCGTTTGTCTTATTCTGCAAACATCATTGAGCTAATGAATTGGGCTGAATCAATTTCAAAATTGGGCCGCGAAAAACAAAAAAACTTTCTGGAATATGCCTTGCGCATGGTAAGGGAAAATTTGATGATAAATGTGGCTCCCAATGAGAAAAATATTGTTTATCTTGATAAAAAAGAATCGGAATTTTCTAAAAAATTCTATCCTTTTATAACTGCACCCAAATCAGTGAAGTTACATCACGAAATCAACAAAGCTTTTATGCACATTACGCGAAATGTTTCGGCTAAGCTTGTGTTTTTGGATATGGCTTTGCAGCTTACTATCATTATAAAAAGTAAGTAAGCTTTTTTTAAAAATTTATCGAAAAAAAGAAAAAAGAAGACCAAGCGTTGTATTTTATTATTTTTTTCGTTGTTTTATCTTAACAACAATATATATATGAGTTGCGAACATAATAAAAATGGATGCTCTTTCGATAATTCAGCAATTCAATCAAAATTAGGAAATACCCGAAATTTGAGCAAACTCACCGTTTGTAATTGGTTGAGCGATTTGCCTGCAATAGGAAAAGAAATTGACATTGTAGAAATACAATTTAAGAATACACGCAAAGAATATTTTCAAAATATCAACAATTTAAGCCTCGAAGTAGGCGATATTGTAGCGGTTGAAGCTTCGCCCGGACACGATGTGGGCATAGTATCGCTAACTGGCGAACTGATTAAAAATCAGCTTAAAAAGCATAATATTCCTCTAAATACGGAATTAAAAAAAATTTACCGCAAGGTAAAGCCCACCGATTTAGAAAAATGGGAAGAAGTAATTGCGCTGGAACATGCCGTAATGATTGAAGCTCGACAAATGGCGCTCGACATTAACCTCGATATGAAAATAGGTGATGTGGAATTTCAGGGCGACAAAACCAAAGCTATTTTTTATTATATTGCCGATGAACGTGTTGATTTTAGGCAATTAATTAAGGTTCTTGCCGAACGGTTTAAGATTCGTGTGGAAATGAAGCAAATAGGCGCACGACAAGAAGCAGGGCGCATTGGCGGCATTGCTTCGTGTGGGCGAGAGCTTTGCTGCTCCACGTGGATGACCAATTTTGTGTCTGTTACCACTAATTCGGCTCGTTTTCAAGAACTTTCATTGAATCCACAAAAGCTCGCCGGACAATGTGGTAAGCTTAAATGTTGTCTCAATTTTGAATTGGACACTTATTTAGATGCTCAAAAAGATTTTCCGGATAAGGAAATTCCGCTCAGAACTGAAAAAGGCTTGCTTTACCATCAAAAAACCGATGTTTTTAAAGGAATTATGTGGTATTCGGCTAACAAAGACAGTGCTTTAAATTCTATTCCCGTTCCAATTCATGTAGTAGCTGAAATTATAGAACAGAACAAAAAAGGAATTGAAGTGCCCGAACTTTCTGCTGATGTAGAAGAAAACGATATGTCTGTAATTGGCTATACGAATGTGGTTGGGCAAGAAAGCTTGACTCGCTTCGACGACAAAAAGAAATCGAAAAAACGCCGTCGCGAACCCAACGAACAGCCTCGAAATCAAGGAGAGCCACAACGAAACAGCCAACGTGTAGGCAGAAGAGATATTTCAGGCAACAATCAACGTAATCAAGGACGAGACAATCAGCGCAATATTCAGAGAATGAATGATATTGAGGCAGAAAATCTACAATTTGACATTCAAAGAGGCGCACAAAAGCAAAATCCAAAAGAAAATCAGCGTGAAAATTTGCCCGAAAACCAACGCAATCAGCAAAATAGAAACAACGAAAATCAACGCAATCCTCAGCGACAAAATCCAAGAGAAAATCAGCGTGAGAATCAACGCGATGTGATGCCTGATAATCAGAACAATCAGCAAAATAGAAACAACGAAAATCAACGCAATGCTCAGCGACAAAATCCAAGAGAAAATCAGCGAGACAGTCAGCGTGAAATTTTGCCTGAAAATCAGAACAATCAGCAAAATAGAAACAACGAAAATCAACGCAATCCTCAGCGACAAAATCCAAGAGAAAATCAGCGTGAGAATCAACGCGATGTGATGCCTGATAATCAGAACAATCAGCAAAACAAAAACAACGAAAATCAACGCAATGCTCAGCGACAAAATCCAAGAGAAAACCAACGAGACAATCAGCGTGAGAATCAGCGTGAAGTTTTGCCCGAAAATCAAGACAATCAGCAAAACAGAAGCAATGACAATCAACGCAATCCATTGAACGAAAGCGAAAGAAAGTCTCAAAATGAAAATAGCAACGAGAGAAGGCGAGATAATTCAAATTCAAACCAAAATCGGAGAGATAATCGCAATAGACCTCACCCAAACAATCGGAATCAACGAAATTCGAATCCGAGAGGGCACAATACTGAGCAAAATAACATGAATAGGCAGTCGCAAAATGTTCAAAATCATCATGATGAACATAGAGAGCTTCCAAATTCTGCACATCTTGACGAAATGCGCCATTCCGAACAAGAAAATCCGAACTCGGAAATGAAAAAACGAAATCCAAACTCGCAAAATAGGCATCACGAAAATAGAAACGACAGAAGCAGACCCAATCAGAATGAAAACGATAGAAATTCGGCTCATAATGATAGGAATTTTTCGAAAAACAGACCCAACAGCCGAAATCAAAATCGACGAAGAGGGTAGTTTCTCAAATTTAAGAATTAAAAATAAACGTACACAATAAATGGAAACTTGCTAAAGTTCAAACTTTGGCAAGTTCTGTTATTAAAGTATTTGAAAAATTAGAACAAATTTTTCAATCATTAATCGTTAAAACATTAACCATTAAAAAATGAAGCATCTTTTTTTTGACTGGGACGGAACGCTTTGGGATTTTCATACCAATGCGGGTTTGGCTCTTCACGAAGTATTTTCTCGGCACAATTTGCTTACAAAATTTGAAAGCTTTGAACAATTTAAAGAGAAATTTCATCATTACAATAGCACGCTCTGGAAGCTTTACAGTAAAGCACAAATTTCCAAGCAAGAGGTTGGTGTTAAGCGATTTGCACTTGCTTTTGCCGATGTAAATCTTTACGACGATGATTTTTCTCAACTTTTTAGCCAACAGTATTTAGAAGCAATGACTCTACAAACCAAGCTTTTACCTCATGCAAAAGAAATGGTGGAATATTTATGCAAAAAATATAATTTACACATTATCACCAACGGTTTTAGCGAAGTACAATTTCCAAAAATTGAAAAATCGGGATTAAGACATTGTTTTTCTGAAATAATTACTTCTGAAGAAGCAGGTGCATTAAAGCCAAATGCTAAAATTTTTGAGCTTGCACTTGCAAAAACTGGAGCAAATTTAAGCAATTCGATTATAATTGGCGACGATTTAGATGCAGACATCAAGGGTGCCATCGATTTTGGAATGAAAAATGTATTTGTAAATTTAACAAATTTGAAACATAATTACACAACTGATTATGAAATTTCAAACCTTTTGCAATTAAAACAATTATTTTAGCTAAAAAAATAAAAAACAACTCTTATTTTGCAAAATAATTTTGAAGTTTGATGCCGAACTTTTACTTTTGCAAAAAAAATAAAGAAATCAAACAGGATATTGTTTTATATATTTATTCAAAAAAAGCCATATAAATTCATAAAACTTTATTCATAATCAAAATAAAATAGAATGGCAACAACAGCAGATTTTAAAAATGGTTTGTGCATGGAAATCAACGGCGAACTATTTACAATTGTACAATTTCAGCACGTAAAACCCGGAAAAGGACCCGCTTTTGTACGTACAAAAATAAGAAACTTAAAAACAGCAAAAGTAATTGACAAAACATTTACTGCCGGAGTAAAAATAGATTTAGCAAGAATTGAAAGAAGACCTCACCAATTTTTGTACAAAGAAGAAGCCGGATACGTTTTTATGCACAACGAAACTTATGAGCAAATGACTATAAATGAGGAAATTATAGAATCTGCCGATTTGTTAAAAGAAGGTCAAAATGTAGAAATAGTGGTTCACGCAGATACAGAAACTCCCCTTACATGCGAGTTGCCTCCATTCATCGAAATGGAAGTTACTTATACAGAACCGGGTCTTAGAGGCGACACTTCATCAAGTTCTTCGCTAAAACAAGCTACAGTTGAAACCGGAGCAACCATCAACGTTCCACTTTTCATCAATACCGGCGACCTTATTCGCATCGACACACGCGACCGTTCGTACTCAGAAAGAGTAAAAGGATAGTTCATTTTTTTTATAGAAACAAAAAAAGCAGCAAAGTAAATTCGCTGCTTTTTTATTTTTAGCTCATGTAAAAAATAAGCTCTAAAACGATTTAAAACCGATAATACTTCTTACCTCTTTAAGCGTTTTTGATGCGCTGACTCTGGCTTTTTCGGCTCCAATTTTTACCACTTTACTTAAAAACTCTTCGTTCGAAGCAATGTCATTGATGCGCTCACGTATTGGATTTGTGAAATTTAAAATATCTTCAGCCAATTGTTTTTTCAAATCACCGTAACGAATTTCGCACGAATTGTATTTTTCGATAAAAAACTGCAAAGTAGCTGGTTCAGAAACCACTTTCATTATATCAAACAGATTTTGAATGGGTTCGGCTACTGGGCTATTCATTTGAGTAGGTCCGGCATCGGTTACGGCACGCATAACTTTTTGCCTCAAAACTTTAGGTTCGTCAATTAAATAAATGCCATTTCCTTCCGATTTTCCCATTTTTCCGCTCCCATCGAGTCCGGGTATTTTAACTAGCTCAGCACCAAAATTGTATGCCTGTGGAATTTTAAAATACTCATGATTGTACATTTGGTTGAATCGGCGAGCAAATTTTCGAGCCATTTCAAGGTTTTGCTCTTGATCTTTGCCTACGGGAACTTTGTCGGCATTGTGAATGAGAATATCGGCAGCCATCAACACAGGATAAGTAAGTAATCCGGCATTTACATTGTCTGGTTGGCTTCTTACTTTGTCTTTGAACGAGGTAGTACGCTCTAATTCACCAATGTAGGCATTCATATTCAAAAGCAAATAAAGCTCTGGAATCTCAGGTACATCACTTTGCACATAAATTGTAGCTACCTCAGGGTCTAACCCAACGGCTAAATACTCCGACAATACATTTTTAACGTTGTTGTGCAAATTTTCGGGTGTTGGGTGAGTTGTAAGCGAATGATAATCAGCTATGAAAAAATAGCAATTGTTTTCATTTTGCATTCGCAAAAAATTTTTTACAGCTCCGAAATAATTTCCAAGATGCAGATTTCCAGTTGGTCTAATACCACTTAAAACGGTTTCCATTATTTTATTTTAATAATTAATAGCATATTTTTCAAAAATCGAACTACAAAAATAAAAAAAAATATGATACTATGATATTTTTTTTCAAAACTATAGTAATAACACTACTACTTAATTTATTAGACTTGTTGTAAATTAATAATCAGATAATTAAACTAACGAACAATAGAATGAAAAAAAAATGATTCGCCACAAAAACACAAAGATGGTCAATTTTTAGTGTTTTTTGTAGTAAAATATTGAATTTTAGGTTTACTACAAGTCTATTAATTTTGAAATTGTAAGAACTTTATTTTATTTGGAGTAACACCTAAAAATAGATAGTAAAACTTTAAAAAACGACAAAGGCACCAATTCAGAACACAAAGAATAAATATTCATTTTCAAATTTTGTATAAAACTTTGATGTTTTGATGTTTAACTATCTATTTTCGATTTTTAGGTAATAAAAAAAAGGAAATTTTAAAAAAAAAATACTAATAATAACAGATTTACAAATAGTTTTTAATACTTTTGTACTCTAAATTTTATAGCAAGGATTCTTTTTTTTTGAATATGACAAAAATTTTAATTACAGGCACCGCTGGTTTCATAGGTTTTAACTTAGTACAAAAGCTTATTCATTTTGATTATCAGATTATTGGATTAGATAATATCAATTCATATTACGATGTAAATTTGAAATACAAACGCTTAGAGGAGTGCGGTATTTTACATTCTGATATTCAATATAATAAATTAATTCAGAGCCAAAAATTTCCGAATTATAAATTTATAAAGCTCAACCTCGAAGACAAAGAAAATATAGATAAACTATTTGAAAATGAGCAATTTGACAAAGTATGTAATTTAGCTGCTCAGGCAGGAGTGCGGTATAGTTTGGAAAATCCGTATGCTTATATACAATCAAATATAGTTGGTTTTTTGAATGTTTTAGAAGCCAGCAAACGAAATAAAATAAAGCATTTTGTTTATGCCAGTAGTTCAAGCGTTTATGGCTTGAATACCCAAATGCCATTTTCGGTGCATCACAATGTAGATCACCCAATTAGTTTATATGCAGCCAGCAAAAAAAGCAATGAATTAATAGCACATTCGTACAGCTATTTATTTAAAATGCCAACTACTGGTTTGCGTTTTTTTACCGTTTATGGTCCCTGGGGACGACCTGATATGGCACTTTTTATTTTTACCAAAGCAATTTTAGAAGGGCAGAAGATTGATATTTACAATAATGGTGAAATGTATAGAGATTTTACTTATATCGACGATATTGTAGAAGGGGTAAAGCGAGTAATAGAACAAAATGCGTCGCCAAATTTGAACTGGCATAGCAATTATCCAGATCCTGCTACTTCGCCTGCTCCCTATCAAATTTACAATATAGGAAATAATAATACCGTAAATTTAATGGATTTTATTTATGAAATAGAATCTCAGTTAGGAAAAAAAGCAATCAAAAATTATATGCCTATGCAAGCCGGAGATGTAAAAGGTACAAGTGCCGATGTTAACGACTTGATAAAAAATTTGAATTACAAACCAAACACCAGCATAAAAAAAGGAATTGAAGAATTTCTTAAATGGTATAACAATTATTATAAATAGCAATAAGTTCGGCATAAAAAGGCTAATATGCGAACCGCAAATTTAGAATTGAGTCATTAATATTTGTATTTTTTTACAGTTCTAATAATTTTTTATACTTTATTAAAATAATTTATACAATTAAACTTCAAACAAATGAATAACGAAATTAGCTTATCAAAACTTTTAGAAACAACCCTGATTGCATTTTTATTATTTTTCAAAAGAAATCGACGTGTACTGTTTTCATCTTTTTTCTTAGGAATTGCCTTTGCTGTTTCTTTTTTCTTGCTCACTCAAAACCGTGTTAAAAGTAGAATTTCTGCTCAAACAAAAGTAATTATCCCTCAAGATATTTATGATGAGGATATTGAAGGACATATAGGGCATTCGTCGGTTTTTGATGGAATAGATGCCGTTCGTGCAGCTAATTCGCTCAATATATTAGTATCAAAGAAAAAATTAAGTGCTACATTAGGCATTTCACAAAAAGACGCACCCAAAATAAAAGAATTTATCTGTGATACTATCGAAAACAGTGATTATTATTATATAGATGTGTTGTATAAATATCCTATTGATTTGCAAAAATTGGAAGAAGGTGTTATTAAATACATCAATTCGATACCAAACATTAAAGCAAAGATAGAAGAAGCAAAGCAAGCTAATATTCAATTTATTACAGAATTAAACAAACAAATTGGAAAATTAGAAGAACTACAATTGTCTTTTTTTGATGCTTCAAAATCCCAAACTACATCAAATCTTATAATTAACGACCCTACAACCTTGTATTATCACAACGAAATATTAAAACTAAATATATTAAAACAAAGAAGTGAAGATAATATCAAAAATTCTACAGCAATAAATGTATTTCAATCTTTTGACCAAAATATAGCATCTCGTTTTTCTATTTTTTATATCATTTTTTTCAGTATGTTTTTTTTCATTTTCTTTGGAATTTTAATAAGTTTGATTTCTGATACACAAAAGAAAATTAAAAATAATGAACAGCACAATTTATAAAAGACATTTACCAAAATGGTTCATTTTCATATTTGACGTATTGTTCAGTGGAGCATCAATGTCGTTTGCATTTATTTTGCGATTGGATTTCAATATCGAAAGCAACTATATAAGCCAAGTTGTTTTTATTATTTCACTAGCAGCAATAATCAGAGCTTTTAGTTTTCTTATTGCTCGAACACACACTGGAGTAGTGCGTTATTTCAGCACTAAAGATGCCGAAAAATTGTTTCTTACTATTTTAGCAGGAAGTTTTATCTTTTTGTTAATCAATATGATACGTTTTTATT
>DZBP01000211.1 GCA_022729915.1 Draconibacterium orientale
TTTACTATTTTTTTACTATTCGAATTTATATTTTTAACTTCGTAAAGTAGAATTAGGTATGGTAGAAAGAATTAAAATGATAAAAGAAATTTCAAAAAAGCACTTTAATTGCAATTTTGACATTGACAAGTACAATCAAGAAGCGGTACTCAAAATTAGTCAGTACGCAAATAGTGAAAAATTGGCGGAGAGCGACGATTTCAAACTTTCTAAGGGTATTTTGCTTTGCGGCGGTAATGGCACGGGAAAAACGCTTTTAATGCTTATTTTGGCTGAATACCTTCGGTGTTTGAATAAAAGGTCGTTTCAGGTGTATTTGGCAGAATCTATTGTGCAAATATTTGCAGCTCGCGGAGCAGTCGGAATTGACCCGTTTTTATTAAATCCCAAAATAAATTCGTTTGGTTTTTACGAAAACAAACCTTTTCAATTTTGTATTGACGATTTAGGATTGGAAAAAGATTCTGTAATGCATTTTGGTGCTCGCGAGGAGGTTATACAAAAGGTTTTATTAGCTCGTTATGACGTTTTTAAGCAAGGAATTATGCCTTTTGCAACAAGCAATCTGAATACCGATGAACTACGCAAAAAATATGGTGAACGAATTTACTCGCGAATGCGTGAAATGTTTAACATTTTAATACTTAGAGGCGAAGATAGACGAAAATAAGCTATTTCCATAGTAAAGCAAAGAAAATAAGCTATTTGCAAAAAAAATGAATTGAAAAAAATCAATTCATTTTTTTTTTTGCGTGAATTACTTTTGTATTTCTTTTTTGAGTTTCAAAAGTACAGGGTCGTTGGGGCAGAGAAGTAAACCCGGATTTATGAACATACCTAAGGCGGCTTCTTTATTATTCAAATACTCTTGTGCTTTTGTTTGATAATATTTAAGTCGTTGGTTGTAACTACTTTGAAGGGCATTTTTTTTGTTTAGTGCCGATTTATCATCGTAACCCAGTTTTGAGGCTTTGTCGTAAAGGTCGATGGCTTCCAACCATGTTTTTTCGCTACGTTCGAGTTCCGTTGCTTTTTGGGTGTATTGTTTGAAATTGATTTCGCTGCCGGCTATTTTTCGCAAACTGTCTATTCGTGCGGTAAGCGCCAAGCTGTCGTCTGTCCAAAGATAGGCTTCGTTGAGTTTTTCTACGGCATCGGCAAAGTTTTTAGCTGCCAGAAATTGGTTGGCTTCGCCAGTTATTCGTTTAAATTCGCTCGATTTTAATTTGTTTAGAGCTTCAGTGGCTTCTACTTCTTTTTTAAGAGCTATGTTTTTTTGATTCTCGGCATCTTTTTGAGCTGTAATTGCATCTTCTTTTGCATTTTGTGCATCAAAATACAAAATAACGGCAAAAATCAGTGCAACAATGGCAATTACTGCCACCGAACCTACCATTAGAATAACTTTTCGCTGACGTTTGGCTTCTTTTTCTCGTTCCAAACGTTCTTTTTCAGCTTTTTCGTTTGCTAAACGCAATTCTTCATTCTTAATTCGTATTTGTTCTTGCTCTTCTTCTTTTTCTTCGCGCTGTTTTTTTGCTTCCAAAATGGGTTCTACCAACGTGTCGTGGGCAAGTTCGTAAACCTGAAAGTTATCGCGCTCTTCGGTTCTCAAAAGTCGCTCGTTTACAAGGCGTTCCAAAATGTCGCTTTGTATTTTAAACTTTTGTCCCAATTGTTCTTTTGCCAACTGCAAACGGCGTTTGGTAGCTTCTTCTATCAATCCGTTTTCAATCATTACGCGGGTTTCGAGCTTTTTATGGTCTTCGATGGGCAAGGAATCGATGAGTGTAACGTAAAAATTTTGGTAAATATCTTTTACCGGCTCTATGTGTTTGGCATGTATAGTGCTTATTTTCTGCTCTTTAACTCTGCGCTCTACTACCGAGCAAAGAATTTGCAATTGAAAGGATTCGATGTTGTCGCTTTGCGTTTTTTCTTTGGTAAGAAATGACATAATACTTTCCAAAGCGGTATCGTCGTAAGTGAATTTTTGGGTGGCAAAATTGCCGTCCAATTGTGCCGGTTTGCGAATGGCATCGAGTGCCTGGGCATCGGTAAGCGGTGCTAATTCGTAGTGTTTGAGTAAGATACGAGGAATATAATCGCTCATTTTGTTGAGCTGGCTCATGCGGTCGTTGCGAATGGCAAACAGTATCTTGACTTTCAATGGCATAAACAATAATTTTTCTTCCTGTGGTGTGAGTAAATCGGGTTTTATGTCTTGCAAAAATTCTTTTTCGTCGATGAAACGTTGGGGAACGTTGGTGAAAAGTAATTCGGCTAAATCTTGTTTGAATTTATTCACTTGTTCTGTCGGAAAAGTGAACAATTCTTCAAACTGGTCTAAAATCAGTAAAAGTGTTTCATTTTGCTGATTTTCAATATTTTGTCGGCTCAATTGCCACATTTTGGCAAAATACCAAAGCGAATTGTCGGCATGAATTATTTTGTCCAAATAATTTTGTTCTTGCCTCATTTTCAAAAGTGTAGCTTCGGCAAGTTTGTTGGGCGAAGGCATTCCGTCCACGTAAGCACCAAATCTGATGCTCTGGAAAGTGTAATAATTCTTTTGCGCAAGCGAAGGCAAAACGCCCGCATTGATGAGCGATGTTTTTCCGATACCCGATTTGGCATAAACCAGCACCATTTTTTCCAATTCTATCATCTCGGTAAGGCGCACAATGTCCTCATCTCTACCAAAAAAGATACTTCGCTGGTCGCTACTAAACGACTGGGTTCCCGGATAACGATTTTGTATTTTTGCTGTCATCTTTCTTTTTTTAATTAAAAATTAAGAATTAAGAATTAAGATTTTTTTTTTCATTTCATTCTTAGTTCTTAATTTTTAATTTTAATTCTTAATTACTAATTCTTAATTACTTACTTTCTCTTTCATTGTTTTAAGAATAGAGCTAATTATTCTTAAAAGTTCTTGATTGTCGCTTAGTATTGAATTAAATTCTTTTTCTATCAAAAAATCTGTGTCTTTCAAAAGCCTAAGCCAATAGTGAGTTTCTCTACATTCTTTATAGGAAATTGAAATTTTTGAAATAAAATCCTTATCCGATTGCGCACCCATTGCTTCTTCAATATTTGCACCTATCGAAGTACCAGCCCTTAATAATTGTTTTGATAAGGTAAATTCCCTTTTTTCTTCACAAAGGTATTTGTAAAGTTTAACAATTCGCACCGCAAATTTAAAACTTTTATCCTTCACCAAATTATCTTTCATTACTCAAATTCTTAATTAATTACAATCTTTAATTCTTAATTCTTAATTCTTAATTCTTAATTAACAAAGTTCCTAATGCTTAATTAATTTAAGTTCTGCCGATTTTAGTTTTATTTCTTCGTTTAGCGTATTTATTTCTACGGTGCAGCGTTCACGTTCTTTGGGGTCGTCGCTGAGAATGCGTTTTTTTTCGTATTCCGAAACCAAATCCATGCCTTTTAAAATTTGCTGTTTGAGGTCGTCTATTTGTTTTTGAACTATTTCGGCTTCGGCTACTTCTATTTGCTTTTGCGACAAGTTAAGCTCACGAAGTTTTAAATTGCGTGTGGTGCAATGTTGGTGCAAACGGTCGATAAATTCGTCGGTATTTTCGCTGATGTATTTGATGCGAAATTGTTTTTTAACGATTTTTGAAAAATTGCTTTCATCAATGTTTTGTGTTGCCCAACGGTTGCGACCCGGAAAAAGATGCAAACCTAAAAGACGCATCAACAACTGCGACCACCATTTCTCGAACGGAAAGCCCAAAAAGATTAAATCGGTGGCTTTGTTGATGGATTTTCGTATTTCCTTTGGCAAACGCTCATCGCCGATGATGCTTTTTAGATAAGCAAAAAAATCGTCGTGCGTAAGAATAATCGTGCCGTCCTCGTCTATTGAGCCGAACATGTTGTAAAGTAGCGGATTTTGTTTGCTTGCCTCTTTCAATTCCTCGTTTACGGGCTTGGTCATGCTAAAACGCTCAAACTGATGCGGAATGTCGAAGGTATCGAAGGTGCGTTTGATGAGCATATCGGGCGTGAGCGATACGATGCAATGAAACGGAATTTGAACAAATTTTTTGACCGTTTCGCTGATTGGGGCTTCTTTGTAGTAGTTTTTTACCACACGGCGCATGTCGTTCATAATGCCATCGACTGCCGGAATAAAAAAGCCGTCGTCGGGGAAAACATCAAACAGCTCATCGTCGAATTTGTTGGTAAGGCGTTTGCTCAAAACCTCTTGCATTACCTTGCCACTGGGTTCTTTGAATAAATTCTGACCCACAAGCACAATGCAACATTCGTCGTTGATTTTATCCACCAACTCGTCCCAGTCTTCTTTTTCTAACTCTTTTATGTTCATTTTATTAAAGGGTTTTGTTTCTGTTTTTTAACTCTTTTATCACTTTATCAAAATCGCTTTCTATTTTTTGTGTTTTGTTGAAAATGTCGTATTCTTTGTGGGCTTTTTCTTCTGCCATTTGTGCCGATATTTTACCTTTGTTTTCTAAAATTTTGTATTCGTTAAATTCTAAAAACTTGTTTACACTGGCGGCAAATTGTTCCATTGTAAAGGTGTTTCGAGTTTCAATAATGCGCTCGATGTAATCAAAAAAACTGCTGATAGTGCGTTCTAAGCTCTTGATTTCCTGCTCACTCAAATAGTTTTTGGCTATGGTAACGTCCGATTTTAAAATACGACCTTCGGGCGAATTTTTCCAAGTAGTTAAGCCCATAAATTCCTTGGTAGAATCGGCATTTTGATAAATTATTTCGGCAGCGGTTTGTCCGTGAATGGCAAAATGAAATTTATTTTGAATTGTAGCATAGAAATTTCGTGTAGCTGTCGATTTTGGGTCATAATCGATGCTACATTCGGCAAAAATATCGGTAATTTGTTGGTAAATACGGCGTTCGCTCGCCCTGATAGAACGAATGCGTTCCAGAAGTTCGCTAAAATAATCTTTTCCAAAATATTTGCCGTTTTTTAAACGCTCATCGTCGAGTATAAATCCTTTGATAATGTACTCTTTAAGCGTTTGAGTTGCCCAAATGCGAAATTGCGTTGCCTGCCGCGAATTTACTCGGTAACCCACCGAAATAATGGCATCGAGATTGTAAAATTGAGTTTGATAATTTTTTCCATCGATGGCAGTTGTTTCCAAAATGGAAATAACTGAATTCTCTTTCAATTCGCCATTTTCAAAAATATTTTTTAAATGCTTACTTATTGCCGGAACATTTACACCAAACAATTGTGCTATTGCCTTTTGCGTAAGCCAAACCGTTTCGTTGTTGAGCAAAACTTCTACTTTTACATTGCCGTTGGG
>DZBP01000048.1:0-16412 GCA_022729915.1 Draconibacterium orientale
GACAATTATCCCGATTTGAGATTTCACTTTACTTCGGAATATAATGATTAATTCCCAACAGCTATCTCTTTTTAAATCAAAGAGATAGCTATTAAATCCTAAATTTAATATTTAAATTTTCATCATTATCTAAACTCAATAGTCAAATAAAAACCGAATTTTAAAAATACCAAATAATTTTTAAAGTTTTTCAACAAGTAATTTACTAAAAAAGTATAAAATCAAAACCTAAATTAAATAAATTAAATTTTTTTCATTTCATTTTCTCCGTTCAAAGTCTTCCCATACTATCGTTTTTTTGCGTTCAAAACTTAAATTTCAACAAGAATTGATTTCAACAATTTAATTAGATTCCTACATTAATTTGCTTTTTTTACTTAAATTTTGTAAATTTGGAAAAATTACTATTTAAAAGGTACATTCAATTTTTGTTTCACTATTATTTTATGTACAAAAAAATTAAAACTTAAAAATATGAAAAAAACTGTATTATTTTTATTTATCTTGCTACTGACAAATACTTCAATTTTTGCACAAGCAAGCGGAAATGCGAATTATTCGCAACAAGAATACAATTCCAATTTTAGGTATTTTAATAAACAAACCACTGAAGTTCCGTATCTTACAACTTACGAAAACCAAATAAAACTAAGAGTAAATGCTCTTGCAAACGTAAAAGCAGAAAGTTATTTAGCTGTTTTTAACATTACGCAAGTAAGCAAAACCGCCAAAGAAGCAGACGAAACTTTCAATAGTAGAATAAGAAAAGTGGTAGAAAATTTGAAAAATGCGAATATTGACGAAAGTGATATTTTTGTAGATATGATTTCATTAGTTCCAAAGTACGAATGGGAATCGGATAAAAAACTTTTTAGTAGTAATATGATTGAAGTTCCAGCAGGTTTTGAACTGCAAAAAAATTTAAATATTTATTACAAAAATAGCAAAGAATTAGATAAAATTGTAACAATATGCGCCGAGCAAGAAATATATGATTTGGTAAAAGTAGATTATTTTGTAAGCGATGTAAACCAAGTTTATACCAATTTGCGCGAGCTTGCTTTAGCTGAAATGGGAAAAAGGATAAAAAGTTTTGAAAAAATAGGTTTTAAACTCGACACGCTTTTTAAAATTGTAAACGAAGAAAAATCGTATGCTTACCCTCCCGATAGGTACAAAAGTTATGCTGCATACCGAAGCAATGCCATTGATTACAAGAAAAGTACAGACAAAGTATATCGTGCAGAAAAACAAACTTCACTTTATTATGACCCCGTTTCGTTTAAAGATTTTGATATAGTAGTAAATCCGGTGATGAAAGAGCCAATGGTGCAGTTTTCGTACTCACTGCAAATAAATTTCACAAAGGAAAAACCCAAAGAAAAGCTTGAAAACTATTTTATTGTTACTCCCAATGGTGATGTAAAAAATTTGAATTTTAATAAATAAAAAAATATAGCAAAATTTTATTTTATTTATATCTAAAAATTTAAGATAGAAAAATTGTATTTATCCAACTTGCTTTGCCAAAGTTTTGAACTTTGGCAAAGTTATAAAAATTAGAACTGTTTTTCGAGTTCTGTAATCAATTCATTTGCAGGCGTAATACCTGCACGTCTAAAAACAATATTGCCTTTTTTGTAAATAACCAAAGTAGGCACACCTTGTATATTTAGCTGCCTAGCAATAGCTTGGTTTCTGTCTACGTCAACTTTTAAAACAACCACTTTTTCACCCATACGCTCGGCAACTTGTTTTATAATTGGCGCAGTAGCTTTGCAAGGAGCGCACCATTCGGCGTAAAAATCGACAAGAACAGGTTTTTCGCCAGTTATCAAATCATTAAATTTACTCATAACAATATGTTAATTATTTTTAGTTTTATACTAATTTTGGTTTCATTTACGTTTAAGGGTTTGGACTATTTAAAATTTAATTGTTTCAAAAGTAGATTTATTTTTTACTATTAAAAAAAACCTTTTCTTTAATAAAAACTAAAATATCAAAAATTAAAATAATCTAAAAGAAACGTTTTTTTCTTCATAAGAAATTCAAGTAATTAGTAAAAACATTAGTCCGGTGTTTTTATCTAAATAATTGAATAATAACTTAATAGAGAAAAATATCCAAGAAAAATTAGACTTTATACTTAAAAACAAAATTAGAACAAAAAAATGAGAAAACTAAAATTTATTTTTGTAGTGCTTTTGTTTACGCCAAGTATTGTTAAAGCACAATCAAACAGCATGTTCAAGGCTCTTTTTATTTACAATTTTACAAAAAATATTGAATGGCCTGATTCCTATACTCCTGGCAATTTTATAATTGGGGTTTATGGAAATTCCGAAATAATTGAAGAATTGAATAAAATTTCGCAACGAAAAAAAGCCAATAACAAACCCATTGTGGTGGCGAAATTTAACACAATTCAAACTATTTCGCAAGTTAATATACTTTTTATTCCAATAAATAAAAGTGGGCAAATAAAAGAAATATTAAATCAAGTGAAAAATAAACCAGTTTTAATTATTACAGAAAGTCCCGGATTGATGCAAAAAGGGAGTTGCATTAATTTTGTTCTGGTTAAGGGCGACCAAAAATTTGAAATCAGCAAGCCCAATATTCACAATCAAGGTTTAAAAGTAAATGACCAGCTTGTAGAACTCGGAATTAGTATGTAAAATATTAAGAATGAGAGTTTTTTAATTAGAAGCATGGATATTAAAAAAAATAAAGTATTTTAAATTTCAAAAAACATATTTTTTTAAAATTTCAATCCATTAAATAATACTTTTGCATTTTGAAAATAAAGTTTTTTGTAAAAAATAGAACAAAAATGAAAACAAATAACCACAACATAAAATTTATTACCGCTTTTTGCCTTTTTTTCTTATTACAATCGAATGTTTTTGGTCAACTCGACAAAAATATAGCCGATTATACTCGCAGCGAAGTTTTGGAACTAAGTTACGACCAGTTGCTAGAACTTGAATTAAATGATTTGCTCAAATTAGCTGAAATTGCTGGAGTTTCGCTCGACGAACTCTACGAAATTGTGTTAAACAAAGATGTGGAAATAGCCTCAAAATCGAGCGAGCAAATTTTTCAGTCGCCTCTTTCTACTTCTGTTTTAACTTCGGAAGAAATCATGGCTTCGGGCGCAAACAATATTGCCGAAGCTTTGCGTTTGATTCCGGGTTTTGTGATTCGCGAAAAAACCAACGGTAATTTTGATGTTCAAATTAGAGGCAACGACAATCTGCCTCCCGGCAATTTAATGCTTTTCAGCGAAAACCGCTCTACTTTGGTAATGATTGACGGGCGTTTGGTGTTCAATTACGTTTTTGGTGGCACGTTGTGGGAAAGTATTCCTATCAGTTTGATTGATATTGAGCGTATTGAAGTAGTTCGTGGTCCGGCTGGAGCACTTTACGGACCCAACGCTGTAAATGGTGTAATCAATATTATCACAAAAAAAACTCACAATAAAAAATTACGCAGCGAAGCCACAATTGAGTATGGAAATTTCAATTCGCTAAAAACGGAAGCCGCTATTAGCAAAGCTTTTGGGAAAAAAATAAGTTTCAGACTTTCGGGAAATTACCAGCAAATAGAACGCACGCAAACCGATGTATATATGTGGCCTCTTGGAGGTTATCGTCCCATTTCGTACATCGATTCGGTCAATCCTTTGAACAAACCACAACCCATAAAACCCAATGGTTCAACAACTTATTTTCCTGACCCAGAACTTGCCGTGCAAAAATATGGAGCTAATTTGTTTACTTGTTTTAATTTAAATAAAAATATCAATTTAAGGCTTTCGGCAAATTTGCAAAACTCAGAAGTAATCAGTTCGATTATCGACGATAGTTTTATTTCTGAAAGCAGAAGAGGCGTTTCGTCTAAATCAATTGACTTGATTGCCAACGTTTTCAATTCGACCACACAATTCTCTTATACCAATGGCTGGATGAATGCTTCGATAGGTTCTGATGGTTTTGAGTTCGATTACAACATTTTGCAGTTCAAAACAGAATACGATTGGTTAGTTTTTGATAAATTGCACATTCAGCCCGGATTTAGTTTCGACCGTTCCATTTATGACGATTCAAACTATTTGAGCAGCGAAAATTTGCTCAATGGCAAAAAAACAATTGAATATTTGTCGTTCAATTTACGTTTAGATTATACTTTTTTTGAAAAATTAAGGTTAATTGCAGCTGTTCGTGCCGAAAATTACAACAATCCGAGTGATATTTATTTACCCTTTCAGTTTGTTGCTTCGTACAAAATTAACGACAAAAACATACTTAGAGCAGTGCAATCTCGCTCAAACACAAGTCCTTTCATGGTGGATATGTACACCAATTTTGACTGGAAAAGAGTGCCTGTAATTACTGGTGTAACTTCGGGTTTGAACATTCGTTTCGATGGAAATACTGATTTAAAGCTGATTACAATGGATATGTCGGAAATAGGCTATCGTGCGAAACCTTTCAAAAACATACAAATAGATATAGAATTATTTCACTCGCATACTAAAAATTTATCCGCTTTAATGCCCGATTCAATTCATGTTTTGACTGCTGCTAACGGTTTGCCTATCAATTTGGCTACCGGAAAACCAATTTATGACCCAATAACTCAAAAACCTTTTGATTATATTCATGTAAAATACGAAAATTTAGATTTAACATCGGAACAATATGGAGTAAGTGCCAATTTTGATTTTATGTTTGGCGAAAACTTCAGAATGAAAATTTTTGGAACATGGCAAAAAACAAAACTAGCTAATTACTATCCACTTACCATCGACGAAACGGTTGCTTTAATGACAGCATCGGTTTATACCGAATGGCAAAAATCGTGGCAATCGACCGGAAATCCGTTCAATGGAGTAATTGGTGGCGGAACACGCAATGTGGAGCTAACAGACCAAGAAAGTAACTATACTCCAAGCTTTTACGGTGGAGTTTCACTTATTTGGACTCTTTCAAAGAAATTGACAATTGCGCGTAGTGTTTATTTTTATTCGGAACAAGAATATGTTCATAAATACGCAACCACTACAATTGCATCGAAAGTGATTTTTAACATGAAAATTGATTATAAAATTTACAAACAAAGTTCAATTTATTTCAATGCTCGAAATATGTTCAACGACGATGAAGTTGAATTTGGTTTTCTTGACAAAAATGCCGGAAAATATAGTTTTGGCTTATCGATGAACTTTTAGCATTTCAGAATTTCAATCAAAAAAGAAAAACGGTAACTTTGCCAAAGTTCAAAACTTTGGCAAAGTTCTAATTACAAGATAATTACATAAAAATAAAAGATAAAATTATAACCGCTTGCAATATATATCGAACCAAATTTGATTGTATATTAAATCTGAACGTCAAAATCAGTAAATTCCATATTTTCAGCACTTTCGCCATTTTCAATATCTCGATTGTTGAAGGTAGCATCTTTAAACCAAGGCTCTTTAATTCCCATAAGTTTGAACAAAGGCGAAATGCCCGATTTAGCTACAATCTTGAAGCTAAGCGACGAGCTAAACGAATTTTCGGTATCAAAATCGGCGTTTACAATTTGAATGTCAGCAGGTTTTAAATCGGCTTTTGCCTTCAACTCAAGTTTTGCACCTTTTTCTTTGGAAATGAGAATAGTAGCCGAATCCGCTTCCACTATTTGAGTGATGATAACCCATTCCTTTTTCCACTCACCTTTTTTGTACAATTCCATGATGGCATTTCCCAAAGCCAGCTTATCGGCAATGTAGTGATTTAAAGTACCTAATGCATTGAAATATATGGCATTACTTTTATTAAATTCGATAATAACTCCCGCATCGGCTTTGCCAAGTTTAGTACCTTCGGCAGCTTCGCCGCTTGTTTTCTGGCGCACAGTAACTGCTCCGGCAGAAGCGTATTTAAAATCGTTTTTGCTTCTATCTCTAATAATTCCATACGAAATATTGAAATTTTCGAGAGTAGAAACAGGCGAAAAAATGTTTTTGTCTAAAGTGCCAATAACGCCCAATTTTATGGGAGTTCCGGGCATCCAAATTGCGTAATAGCCAAAGTTGGCAGCCAACTCATCGGTATATATTCGTTGTATCGACATTTTTAAGTTTTAGTTTAGTTAAAAATCTTGCTTTTTTATTTCGTTTCAAAAATACGGAATTATTTTAAAATTTCAACAAAAAAACAACATTTTTTTTAAGGTTTTTGTTTAGATTAACTATAAATTATCCATTTTTTCAAAAAAAAGAAAATTTATGCAATCGTTTGTGAAAATAATTCACACTCAATTTGCATTGAAAATAGGCAAACAACAAAAATAATTCTTTTATTTTACTGAAATTTTTATTATTTTTGGAAAATTACAAAATCAAAAAAAACTTTTTACGATAATACATTATAAACTAAAAAAAGGTTATATCAGTAAGTTGATGAAAATAAACGGTACTTAATTTTTTCAATAATCCTTTGGAAATAAGTAAAAGTAAAAATATTACTGTTCATTTTTCACTATTCACTGTTTAACAAATTTTCTAAAAAACTTTATAAGTATGAAAAATTTATACAAAAAACAAATTTTGGTGCTTTTGCTAGCCATTTTTACAAATTGGAGCTTTGCACAAGTTATCACCACCAGTCCGAGTTTCCCAACCGAAACCGATGCAATAACCATAACTTTCAATGCTACGGAAGGCACTGGAGGTTTAGCTAATTTTGCGGGCGATGTTTATGCGCATACAGGAGTTATCACCGACAAAAGCACCAGCGATACCGACTGGAAATACGTAGTTGCAGCTTGGGACACAAATTTGCCAAAAGCCAAGCTCACACGTATAAGCACCAACACTTATACATTAACGATAACTCCCAATACAAGAGAGTTTTATACTGTTCCAACAGGCGAAAAAATTAAAAAAATAGCTCTAGTTTTCAGAAGCTCTACCGGAAGTCCCGAAGGCAAAGATGTAGGCGGAAAAGATATTTACGCTACAATCTATGAAGCTGGTACATTGAATCTTGTAGTGAACAAACCTACTGCAAACAACTCAATTGTGGCACTAAATGCACAAGTAGAATTAGTAGCCACATCGAGCGCAAGTGCAAATTTGGAAATTTTAGTCGATGGCGTTTCAGTGAAAACAGAAACCGCAACTACTTCTATTTCAACTACTTATACAACCACAACTTCGGGCTTACACGAGGTTACTTACAAAGCAAACGATGGAACTTCGGGAGTAGAAAAGAAAATGTATTTTTACACAGAACCTACTGTAACTAACCAAGCTAGACCTTCAGGTTTAGTTAAAGGTATAAATTACAACAAAACAGACAATACAAAAGCTACTTTGGTACTTTTTGCGCCGAACAAACAATTCGTTTTTGCCATTGGCGATTTCAACAACTGGATGCTCAAAGAAGAACATTTAATGAAAAAAGATGGTGATTATTTTTGGGTTGAACTAACTGGATTAGAACCAAATAAAGAATATATTTATCAGTATTTTATCGACGGAACATTAAAAGTAGCTGACCCATATTGCGAAAAAATATCTGACCCTTGGAACGACAAATGGATAAATTACAGTGCTACGATTTATCCCAATCTTATAGCTTATCCCGAAGGAAAAACCGAAGGAACGGCTTCTGTTTTAGAAACCAACAGAGCCAAATACAACTGGTCGGTAACCAATTTTGACCGCCCCGATATAAGTAAAATGGTAATTTACGAGCTTCATTTGCGCGATTTTACTACCGAAGGCACAGTCAATGCAGCCAAAGCAAAACTAGATTATTTGGAAAATTTAGGTGTAAATGTGATTGAATTGATGCCATTTAGCGAGTTTGAGGGCAACGACAGTTGGGGTTACAATCCATCGCTTTATTTTGCACCCGACAAAGCTTATGGCACACGCGAAGATTACAAAGCGTTCATTGACGAATGCCACTCACGCGGAATGGCTGTGGTGCAAGACATGGTTTTGAACCATTCTTACGGACAATCTCCTTTTCTCAAAATGTATTATGATGCAGGCACCGACAAACCTTCAGCCAACAATCCATGGTACAATGTAGATGCTCCAAACTCAGTTTACTCATGGGGTTATGATTTCAATCACGAAAGTACAAATACAAAAGAACTTGTGGACAGTGTTTGTTCGTTTTGGATAAATGAGTATAAAATCGATGGCTTCCGTTTCGACTTTACCAAAGGTTTTACCAACGTAAAAAGTGACGGCTGGGCTTACGACCAAAGCCGCATCAACATTTTAAAACGAATGGCAGACGAAATTTGGAAATTTGCACCCACCGACCGCCATTATGTTATTTTAGAACATCTTACCGATAATTCGGAAGAAATTGCTCTTGCAAATTATGGTATGTTGCTTTGGGGAAATATGAATCATGCTTATACTGAGGCTTCTATGGGTTATACTTCAACGAGTGATTTAAGCCAAGCTTCCTACAAAACACGAAGTTTTACTTTTCCAAATTTAATTTCGTACATGGAAAGCCATGACGAAGAGCGAATGATGTATAAAAATTTAACTTACAGTACTCCAACAGCAAATTACAATATCAAAAATATGTCCACCGCACTTCAACGAGTTGAGCTAGCGGCAGCGTTTTTTATTCCGATTCCGGGTCCGAAAATGATTTGGCAATTTGGCGAGCTTGGTTACGATTATAGCATTGATTTTAACGGAAGAACAGGAAAAAAACCCGTAAAATGGGAATATTTTGACGACAACAATCGCAACCGACTATACAAAGTGTATGCAGCTATCAATAAACTGAAATTGATGGAACCCGCTTTTACAACCGATAATTTCTTTATTAATGTGGGTAGTTTTGCTCAAAAACGTATCATTTTCGATACTAACCAAGAAGACGTTGTAATTATAGGAAATTTTGGTACAACTGAAGGTTTAACCGACCCCGCATTTACGCACTCAGGAACTTGGTACGATTATTTTAACGGAACAAGCCTCAATGTTACAAATGTGAATGAAAATATAAATCTAAAAGCTGGCGAATATAGAATTTACACAACAAAGCAATATCCAAAACCAGAAATTCAAGCAACTACCACCGTAGATATTGAAACTCTTGAAATAGCAGAATTTTCAATTTTCCCAAATCCAGCAAACGATTACGTTTCGATACAATCAGAAAATGAAATAGTTAGCGTAGAAATATACAACTTGCTCGGAAAAAAAGTTTTTGAACAACATGAAAATTTAGGAACTAATACTCAAATAAATGTTCAAAACTTACAAAACGGAATGTATATTCTAAATGTTGAAACTCTACAAAACGGTAAATCTTCAAGCAAATTGCTGATTAATAAATAGAACTCTTTACCTTTACATAATTACAAAGCCTGCTAACATTCTTTTGTAGCAGGCTTTTCTAATTTTCCATTTCGTCTAAAAAATCAAATCAATTCCTCTATATTTTCTTCGGAAAAGCAAATCTGCTATTTTGTCAGTTCGGCACTCTAAATAATAACAAAAATTGATTTGGTAAAATTATTGTAAGCATAGATATTAAAAATTTATCTTTTTTTAGAATAAAAGCAAAAAAACTGGAAAAATAAGAATAAATCTATGGCAATCAAACAAATAAATTCACAAAACGATTTAAACCAGCAACTTAAAAGCTCAGAAAAAGTATTTTTGCTACTTTACAAAAGTGGTTCGGAAGTAAGTGAATGTGCTTTAAATGGATTAAACGAAGCATCTGAAAATCAGAATGATGTATTAGTTCTTTCTGCCGATGTAAATTCAGTAAAAGATATTCACCCAAACTACAAAGTAACCAGCGCACCTTCTGTTTTGGTGTTTGAAAATGGAGAATTTAAAAATATAGTAAAAGGCTGCAACGACAAAACATACTATACTTCACTTTTCAAAAATGCTTTTTTTGTTGGAGAAACATCAGAAGATGGTGAAAAACAAAAACGTGTAACTGTTTATTCTACACCCACTTGCTCGTGGTGCACAACACTCAAAAACTATTTGAACGACAAAAAGATAAAATATACCGACATCGACGTTTCGGGCGACCACAATGCAGCACGCGAAATGGTGAAAAAAAGTGGGCAACAAGGTGTTCCACAAACCGAAATTGACGGGCAAATGATTGTGGGATTTGACAAAAGCAGAATTAACAAACTGCTGGGTATTTAATGTTTAACGATAAAGGATATTTTCATCAAAATAAATATCTTACCCCTTAATTTTTAACAATTTAACAACATAAAGCATTTGAAAATGAGAGAATTACAACCACTAAATCAAAATGTGCTTTTAGAATTAGAAAGCACAAAAGAACAAAAAACTGCTGGCGGAATCATCATTCCCGGAACTGCCTCAGAGAAACCAAATTATGCTAAAGTAGTAGCACTTGGCAATATCGAAAATGCAGAAATTAAAGTAGGCGATACGGTTCTTTTTGCAAAATTTACAGGCAATGAAATTGATTTTGAAGGCAAAAAATATTTGTTCATTCCTTACACAAATTTATTGGCTAAAGTAATTGAAACAGAAGCAATTTAATTTTTGAAAGTTGTTTTTACTTCAATATAAAAGCGTAAAAAAATTTAATTATTTTTTACGCTTTTATTTTTTTATGAAAAAATTCATCTTCTTAGTTTGTAAAAGAACACTCATACTTACTTTCATTACCTAAAACATCAGAAACGCGTACTACAAATTTATGTTCACCCGTTTTAATACGTTGAGAATCAATTTTATAAATTAAAATATGCTTCATATAATTGTATTCGAGCAAAACCCATTTTCCATCAATATAAGCATTGTAAGAAGAAATTCCAGACAAATTGTCAGATATTTTGAATTCAATCGTTTTTTGAGCACTTACATTTTTTTTGTCAGAAATATTCAACGGCTTAATTAATGGAGGCACATTATCTATTGCAACGGCGTAAGTACCAAATTCTCTTATACTTGCGCTGAATGTCCCCAAGTCGTCAACCTTAGTTTTTACTGCCGAAAAATGTCCAGCAGAATTAATTTTCACTATCAAAGCCTTTTGTAATAAATGTGCTGGTAAAGTGTGGTTTTCGATGAAAATTGAAAAATAACCATTTACAGGAACATTTTCATTATGAACAACATAAAGAGGTGAATAGGTGTTGTAAAGCTTAGGTTTTATAGCAAATTTGAAAAAAATAGTATCGTAAAAAATATTTGCCTGAAAAGAAAGTTTTATTCCTTCACGCTCAAATTTATTTTCCTTGTCAAAAGGCATAATAACTCTGTCCGAAAAATTAGAACTTGCTGGCAAAATATCCGCATCGCGCTGAATTTGCATCTCAAAGGTTGAAGAATTTCCTTTCTCATCGGTAGCTACAAATTTTAAGTTATGTTTTTCAAAATCAGACAATTCAACAACAGCTCTATTGTTCAAAGTTTTAAAAATTGGAAGCAGATTGTTAGGTTCAACAAAGCATTTGTAAGTCCATTTATTGGTTGTTTTTTTTAATTCGTAATCGACATGACTATTCAAACTTCGAGTTTCGTCAAAACTAAATTCATCAATTTGATGCTCATAAATCAGATTATTATCCAAAAACATTTTCAAATTATAAACACCCAATCTATCGGGCGATTGATTCATTAAATCGTGAACGCGCACTCCAAAACCAGTCTTCTCTCCTACTCTAATTACTTGATTTTCTGACAATAAATAATCATTCCCGACTAATTTGGCAGGGAAAATAGTTTTAGCAGTTTCTGGCAAAAAACGATTTTGAGCAGACAAAGGATAGACTGCGAGATGAAAAAAACGAGGTTTTAAATTATCAATGTAAGGCAAGCCAAAAAGCAAGGTATTCATTGGATTTTCGGTTTCAGTGTGCCGAATTTCGAAATGCAAATGCGGACCATAAGAATGCCCCGAATTTCCGGAAAATGCAACAAAATCGCCTTTTTTAACAACAAATTGATTGGGCGGCGGATAAAGCGTAAGTTCATTTTTTTCTAGCTTATAATGCTCATTTTTAACGTATTTAGCCACTTCATCAGAAAATGAGTTTAAGTGAGCATACACGCTAGTATATCCATTTGGGTGGTCAATGTAAATAGCTGAACCATAGCCAAAAGGCGAAACATTGATGCGCGAAATGTAGCCGTCAGCAACTGCATAAAGTGGTTTTCCAGTTTTATTATCTGTTTTAAAATCAATACCCGAGTGATAATGATTCTCTCTGAGCTGAGCAAAATTGCCCGAAAGGACAAGCGAATAATCAATAGGCGAACGAAAATAATCGGTAACAAATTGATTTTGAGCAAAAAGTAAATTAACTAAAAATATAAAATAAAAAGTAAGTACTGTTTTAAAATAATTCATAATTGTACGATTTAGATTTATTTGAATGGATTTTCATGTTAAAAATTTTAAATAATCTATTGATTTTCAAAATAAAAATATAAAAAAGCACTTTAAGTACTTATAAAAAGAATTAAGTAAGGGCAAAAAAAGTAAAAAAGAAAAGCAAAAACAAAAAAATAACGATTGCAAGAAACAAAAAAAGAACGAAAATAATAAAATAATAACGAGAAAAAAGAAAATTAATTTCTTTAGCAGTTTGTAAATCTGAATAATACAAAAAAAATGAAAAAAAAATGAAAAAAAATTTTCAATATTGAAAAAAAAACTATATTTTTGTTATTAAAGAAAAGCATTAAAATTAAAAAACAATCAAGAAAAGTTAAAATTAAAATATTGATTGCTTAAACGAAAAAAAATGAACGCAGAACAGCAAAAAATATTTGATTCGCTAAGAGAAAAGATAAAAAAAATCATTTCCGTTTACGAAAGTGAGAAAGAGGAGAACAACAAATTGATTAGCGAAAAAGAAGAATTGGTAACTAAATTGATTGAAAGAGAAGAAGAATACAAAAGTCTTCTCAAAAAATATGAATTGCTTAAACTTGCAAAATCTTTCGCCGGAGGCGACGGAGGTGCGCACGATGCAAAAATCAAAATCAATAGAATGGTGCGGGAAATTGATAAATGTATTGCATTGGCAAGCAAGTAATTAAGTGTTCGTTAATTTTTTAAGCTGCTTACACTAATTTTGCTCAGCATCTTGATAATAACAACGTTGGATTTTTTAGAAATAAAAAGCGAGAATAGAGATTAAATATATGGAGGCTTCAGACAAATTATCAATAAAAGTCAATATTGCAGAACGATTTTATCCTCTAAAAGTTGACAAATTAGATGAAGAAAAAATTAGAAAAGCTGCAAAAGAAATTAATGAAAAAATAGTATTGTATAAAAAAAGATACACAGATAAAGATGATCAAGATTTTCTAGCAATGGTAGCTTTGCAGTTTGCAACCAAAGTGGTAGAAAAAGATATGAATACAGATACATCTTTGTTAATGGCTAATTTGGAAAGCCTTGATAATGAACTAAAAGAATATTTAGACATCGTTCTTTAACATAAAAACATTATCGAAAATAAAAGAACTATTTGGAGACTTATTCGGTTAATAAGCAAAAAATAACCTTTATTTTTGATTTAAGATTTGCCCGCAGATTCTTATAAATATGTTTGAAAACTCAACACTTACAAATTTAGAGTTCAGCTCGGATTATGTAGAACAGGCCTTAACCCTTCGGGGATTCCTCTTTATGAGGACATTGGACGTTCGAAATACAATGGCGGCTCTAGCGTATTTCATTGGGGTTTTTCTAAACCATAAGAACTGTGGGCTTTTTTGTATCTTTTTTTTTGAATAAAAAAGTTGAATAAATAGCTAATTACAAAAGCTTTAATTGCTAAAATAGCCTATCTTTTTGGTTTTTAAAATTGCTCAACACAACCTTTTTTGTTTTTCTTTGACTAAAAAAGAGCTCATTTTAGATGTTTTTCCTAAAACGATTTCACAAAAGAAATTAGGATTGGTACTGATTTTTTCTAAAATCTATTACAATTTTTTCTTTTTTGGAATTTAATTAAAATTGCATTTAATTGACATATTCAAACAATTCAAATTCTTAAAAAAAAGATTTTGATTAATTAATTCACAGAGTTTTAAACTCATAACAACAAAAAAAATAAAACAACAATATGGATATTATCATACATATAACCATTGGAGTATTATCGCTTTTTGCAGGTGGTGCCTTAGGTTACTCCCTGAAAATAAAGGTACTGCGTGAGAAAGGGCAAAACATAATCAGTGAAGCTGAAATAAAAGCAGAAGCTATAAAAGCCGATAAAATTTTAAAAGCGAAAGAAAAATTTTTGCAACTCAAAACCGAACATGAAAAATTTATTGCCGATAAAAACAACAAAATTCAACAAGCCGACAATAAATTGAAGCAACGAGAAAATACATTCAATCAACGAAAAGAAGAACTTCAAAAGAAAATAAAAGAAGTTGAAATTAAGAAAAAAGAAATTGATATAATCAAAGAAAATATAACTGGTCAGCTCGAATTGATTGAAAAAAAGAACGCTGAACTTGACAAATCGCACAAAAAACAAGTAGAACAACTTGAACGAATCGCAGCTCTTTCAGCTGAAGAAGCGAAATTGCAATTGATGGAATCGATGAAAGATGAGGCAAAAACCAATGCCATGTCGTACATTTCTGACATAGTGGAAGAAGCCAAACTTACTGCCAACAAAGAAGCGAAACGCGTTGTTTTACAAGCTATTCAACGCATTGCAACTGAAGCAGCCATCGAAAATGCGGTTACCGTTTTCCATATCGAAAGCGACGAAGTAAAAGGTAGAATTATTGGTAGAGAAGGCAGAAATATTCGCGCCATTGAAGCTGCAACAGGCATCGAAATTATTGTAGATGATACGCCCGAAGCTATTGTTTTATCTGGCTTTGACCCTGTACGCCGCGAAATTGCTCGCCTTTCGATTCACCAATTAGTTACCGACGGTAGAATTCACCCAGCCAGAATTGAGGAAGTGGTGAACAAAACCAAAAAGCAATTGGAAGAAGAAATTATCGAAACCGGAAAACGTACTGCCATTGATTTAGGCATTCATGGTCTTCATCCTGAATTGATTAGACTTATTGGAAAAATGAAATACCGTTCGTCTTACGGTCAAAACTTGTTGCAACACTCACGCGAAGTAGCTAATTTGTGCGCCGTTATGGCTGCCGAACTTGGCTTGAATGTGAAACTTGCCAAACGTGCTGGATTGCTCCACGATATAGGAAAAGTGCCCGATGACCAACCGGAACTTCCACACGCTATTTTGGGTATGAAACTTGCCGAGCGTTACAAAGAAAAACCTGACGTTTGCAATGCCATTGGTGCTCACCACGACGAAGTGGAAATGACTGCCATGATTTCGCCAATAGTGCAAGTTTGCGATGCCATTTCGGGCTCACGTCCGGGCGCACGCCGCGAAATTGCTGAATCGTACATGAAACGCTTAAAAGATTTGGAAGAATTGGCACTTTCGTACGAAGGAGTTTTGAAAACTTATGCTATTCAAGCGGGTAGAGAATTACGTGTAATTGTTGGTAGCGAGACTGTTAGCGACAAAGATGCCGAAGCTTTATCTTACGACATTGCTAAGAAAATTCAAACCGACATGACGTATCCGGGTCAAGTAAAAATTACGGTAATCAGAGAAACAAGAGCTATAAGTTACGCAAAATAATTTATACAACAACAATAAAAAAAGAAAGTGAAATCAATTTTCACCTTCTTTTTTTATTTAAAATACAAATTTTTTTTTTTTGTAGAAATCAACTTGTAATTAAACGAACTAATTGATAATCAAAACAACAAATTTTTAATTCGTAATTCGTAATTTTAAATTTTAAATTCTTAATTTTAAATTCTTAATTTTTAATTATAATTACGCCATCATCAACGAAGTTTGAGCAATTTTTTCGAGACTCACCACTTTATCGGCAGCACCCATTTTTATTGCTTCTTTGGGCATTCCAAACACAATGCACGAATATTCATCTTGCGCAATAGTTCGAGCGCCAGCCTCTTTCATTTCGAGCAAACCTCTGGCACCGTCGTCGCCCATTCCGGTCATAATTATACCCACAGCATTTTTGCCTGCATAAGTAGCAGTAGAACGGAAAAGCACATCAACCGAAGGACGGTGTCTGTTTACCAAAGGTCCATCTTTCACTTCCACATAATACCTTGCACCACTGCGTTTTAAAAGCATGTGCTTATTACCCGGAGCTATAAGTGCTTGTCCTTTCAAAACGCTATCGCCATCAGCAGCTTCTTTTACAGCAATGCGGCAAATTTCATTAAGCCTATTAGCAAATGAACGCGTAAAAACTTCGGGCATGTGTTGTACAATTACAATTCCCGGACAATCAAGCGGCATTTGTTCTAAAAAAACTTTAA
>DZBP01000048.1:16512-20399 GCA_022729915.1 Draconibacterium orientale
GCTGCCGCCTTCACTACATCTATTAATTTAATTTTCGATTCTTCAATAAATTGCTTAGTATTCATATTTGGTTTAGTAACTATCTCAACAGCACCATATTCTAAAGCTTTCAATGCAGTTTCGCTGCCTCTGTCGGTCAAACTCGAAATAATTACTACAGGAATAGGATATTGCGACATTAATTTTTTCAAAAAAGTCAATCCGTCCATTCTAGGCATTTCAATATCTAGTGTAATTACATCAGGTGCTTCTTTTCTCATTTTTTTTGCTGCAATATACGGATCACCCGCTGTACCAATAACTTCAATGCCTTTGTCAGTGCTCAAAATAGCAGAAAGTGTTTGCCTAACTACTGCAGAATCGTCAATAATCAGTACTTTTATTTTTTCAGACATAATAAATATTTTAGCTTAATTCTTACTTTTTTGTCGTATTAAATTAAATCAAATTTAGACTATTTTAAGTCAAAAAAAAAAATTTTTTTTAGCATTTTTAATCAAAAACTGAAATTCTTTGGTTTCTTTTTCTTTTTCCAAGAAAAACTAGTTAAAATACATGCAAAAAATATAAGAAAATACGTTTAAAATAAAACAATTATCCAAAATAAATACCATTAAAAGCAAATACTTTGAAAGAAGAGCAAAATTTTATTGCAAAAAATAAAAAAAAAAATAAAATATCAGAAAATAAAATTTAACATTAATTAATGCAAATTTTCTTATTTTTTTACGTAATTTGCGTAATTGTTTTTAATATTAAAAAAATAAAATAATTGTATTTTTAACGTATAAAAAAATATAGTCTTCTAATAAAAGAAAAAAAAATCAAGCAATAAAATTTCAATAGTATTAAAAAAAGAGTATTAATTTTATCTATTTACTCAATGAAAATTCCAGAAACCCAACAATATCCTTTTGTAATAAAAGGCTCGTTTTACTTGCTCTTTGGCATTCTACTAGTTCATGCACTAATAGCAGCAAAGGAATTTTTATGGCCCATTGCTTTAGCTACGCTTTTTTCGTATTTAGTGTATCCATTAGTATTGTTTTTTGAAAATAAGCTTAGATTTCCACGAATTTTAGCCAATTTAGTTGCAATTATTCTATTGATTTTAGGAATAGTGGCAGCGGTAAGTTTTTTATACAAACAGCTTTCTCAAATGCTAAGTGATTTGCCTACCATTCAGCATCAAACACTCGAAAACATTGATAAAATGTATCATTTAATCGAAACAAATTTCGGCATTTCGGCATCGGAACAAAAAATATGGACCAAAAATTTCATTTCAAACTTATCAAAAGGAGGTTCAAATCTTGGTTCAGTTTTTTCACAAACAACCGAAACAATAGTTAAAATTGTTCTTTTGCCGGTTTTTATGTTTTTTATGCTGTTCAATCGCAACAAATTTAAGAATTTCATCATGCAAATAACACCACGCCGAAACCGTATTCCAGTTGCAAACATCATTAAAGATGTGTCGAATATTACACAGCATTATATGGGTGGAGTTTTTATAGTTGTGGTGGTTTTAAGCATTTTAAACTCGGCAGGTTTGTATATTATTGGTTTGAAATATGCTATCATGTTGGGTTCAATTGCTGCACTTTTTAGTTTTATTCCTTATTTTGGAAACATTTTGGGTTATTCAATTCCACTGGCTTTTGCTATTTTTACTCAAGGCAATCCTCATTTGATTTTGGGTGTAATTATCTTATTTTTTATTATGCATTTCATTGAAAATAACATACTTATGCCAAATATTGTGGGTGGAAACGTTCAGCTCAATGCTTTTGTTATAATTTTGAGTTTAATTATAGGTGCAACGATATGGGGAATTCCCGGAATGCTAGTCATTGTGCCTTTTATGGCAGTTTTGAGAATTATTTTTGAAAACATTCCCAACATGCGCCCTTATTCCTATTTGCTTGGAAATAAGGGAACTGACGAACATTCGGTAACACTAAGTAAAATAAAATCGCTTTTTACAAAAAAAGCAAAAACAGAACAAAATACAAGCGAAAATAAAAATTCATAAAAATAATATTAATTTAAAATATTTATCAATATTAATTATAAAAAAATGTTTGAATTATTAAAAAAAGAATTAAGTAGTTTTTTTAGTTCCATCACGGGCTATGTAGTTATTATTGTTTTTTTGCTTATCAACAGCCTGTTTATCTGGGTTTTTCCGAGCGAGTTTAATATCCTCGACAACGGTTATGCCAGTTTAGAAAGCCTTTTTTTCTTATCTCCATGGGTTTTTTTATTTTTGGTTCCGGCAGTAAGTATGCGCCTTTTTGCCGAAGAAAAAAACAGTGGAACAATAGAACTTCTTTATACTAAGCCACTTACAGAACTAAATATTGTATTAGCAAAATATTTTGCCGGACTGGCGTTGGTTCTATTTTCGTTAATTCCTAGTTTTATTTATTTCATTTCGGTATATTATTTAGGCGAAACACAAGGAAACATTGACACTGGAGGAACTTGGGGTTCGTACATCGGGCTATTTTTTTTGGCAGCAATCTATGTATCCATCGGAATCATGTCGTCAGCAATAACTAGCAATCAGGTAATTGCGTTTCTAATTTCGGTATTTCTTTCTTTCATTTTTTATATTGGCTTCGACTTTATTGCTTCGTTGAGCATTTTTACCGAAATTAATACTGTTGTAGTGAAAATTGGAATCAACGAACATTATAAATCCATGAGCAGAGGCGTTTTAGATAGCCGCGATATTGTTTATTTTGTGGGAGTTATCGGAATTTTTCTAATGATAACCAGAAGTGTTATTTCGAGTAAAAACTATTAAACGAATTTAGTTATGAAAACTAACATTCTTTAAGTAATTATTTTTCAATATATTAAAACATTCCAATAGAAACATAACAGAATTTTGAAAATAAAAATAATACCCAATTAATTTAAACTTATTACTATGCAAAAAATAATATTACTTCTCCTTTTTGTAACATTAAGTCATTTGGGCTTAGCTCAAGACATTGATATTTATCATAAATACAAAAACGATAATTACAACATTCCAAGAATAGATACTTCAATGACTTTTGAAGATTTTAAAATATTGTCGGAAAATTTGCGAATGATAGATATGATAAATGCCGCCATTGTGCCGGGTTATGTGCACTTTAAAACAAACGAAAAAAAAATAGCATACAGTTTATTAGGCTTACGTTTAGTATCTTATGCAGCATTTTCGGCAATTTACTTTAATGAAAATATCGAAGTAAGCAATTTTAAATTGATACTTTCAAACAATTCCGATAACGATAACATTAATAAATATAGAGCAATATATGCTTCAGCCTTTGTTTTAGCTGCATCAACCTATTTATTTGACTGGATAAGAGGCTCTTACAGCTTATCTAACAAACAAGAAAAAATACGTTACCAATTGGCGTTGAAACTTGATGCTTCAAATTATAACAGTGATTTTCAATACTTAAACAAAAAAAATATTCCAAGTCTGAGTGTTACTTTACGATTTTAAACCAATTATGAAAAATTAAAATTTATCTTTTAAAATGAATATTGAATAAACACGTTTTTTTCAATAATCTAAAACAAAATAGCATAAATTTCAAATTCGTAAAGTTTTAAAATACCCGAAAAAAGCAATTAATTAGAAAATTTAACTCAGAGCGAGCATTGAAAAAAGAAAATTTCATTTATAAATCAATTTTTATTTCTTTAAAAATCAAAATCTTAAAAAAAGAAATGAAAATAATTAAAAAAAAGTGCAAAAAATAGCTTCATTTTTTTTGCAATTAGAAAATAAGAATTACTTTTGCACTGCTTTAAAAAAACAAAACGGTTTGGTAGTTCAGTTGGTTAGAATACATGCCTGTCACGCATGGGGTCGCGAG
>DZBP01000212.1 GCA_022729915.1 Draconibacterium orientale
TTTAATTCATCTTTTGCAGATGATGTTGTCCCTAAATTATCTAAAATAGTTTCCATTGGTTTTTCTATATCAAACCATTTATTATTTTGAAATATAGGCTGTTTCATGTTATTTAAAGTAGTAATTGATTTGTTATTGTAGCATATTAAAACATATTCATGCGCTGACTTTATATTAATTACTTCTTTTTCAATTCTATTATTGTCAAATAATTCATTAATTTTTTTCCAGATTAAAATATTGACGTTTTGCTTTTTAAAAATTTCATAACACAAATTTGCAAGATTAATTAATTCGTTTTCGTCTATGTGAATAAACATAACACCTTTTTCAGAAAGTAATGAATATGCTAATTTAATTCTTGGTTTTATAAATTCAATCCAACCGTTTGCAAAATTGCTGTCTTTATAGCCGATATAATCAATATTCGTATTATACGGCGGGTCAATAATAACTAAGTCAATCGCATTTTTATATTCTTCTTGCATTTTTTGAAGAACAAATAAATTTTCACCTTCTATTATTAAGTTTTCCATGTGTTAACGTATTTCAATTTCAACAGGACATTGAGAAAAAGCGTTTTTATCAATTATTGTTTTAGAATTTATTTGAACTTTTTTAAGATTTAAGCAATATGCAAAAGCCCATTCTCCAATGTATGTAACATTATCAGGAAAATAAATTTCTTCTATCGAAATGCAATTTGTAAAAGAACTTTTATCAATGTAAGTTACATTGATAAAATCAATTTCTTTTAAATTTAAACAACCGCTAAATGCTCCTCTGTTTATGCTCTTTACGGTATCTCGAATTTTAATGGTTTTACCAGTCGCTAAATTTGGGCAACAAATTATTAAAGTAAAATCTTGATTGTATAAAATTCCGTTTTCTACTACAAATTTGTCATTTTTACTTTCTAATTCAAAGTTGCTGCAACCTGCAAAAGGATTATAGCCAATTCTATTAATGTTTTTTGAAAGAACAATTTTATTGATATTTTTACAATTCCAAAATGAATTTCTGCTTATAAGTGTTACGCTTTCTGGTATTTCAAGTTTTGCAATTTTGCTTCCGTTCAAACAGCCGATTATTGTAGTTTTAAATTTATTGTAAATTACACCTTCTTTTATATGATAATAACTGCTTTTATTTTTGATTGTTAATTTTTCACAACCCGAAAATGGGTTGTTTTCAAATTTTATTACACTTTCAGGAATTGTAATATGTTCTAAATTATTGCAATCGTAAAAACAATGTTTACCCAAACATATTACACTGTTGGGGATTGAAAAAGTTTTATCGGTTTTTGAAATTGTATAATGTATTAAATTCGTTAAATCTTTGTTATAAAGTATTCCGTCAATTAATTGAAAGTGTTCACTTTTATTTTCTAAAATTAATTTTGGACAACCCGCAAAAGGGTTGTTCCCCATAATCCAAACACTTTTTGGAATTACAAGTTTTTCTAAATTTTTACAATAATAAAAAGCGTCTCCGCCAATTCTTGTTAATGTTTCGGGAAGTTGTATTTCTACAACGCTTGTGCAGTCCCAAAATGCACTTGCACCGATAGTTGTTATTCCGTTTGGAACTATTACTTTTTTTGAATTCCCTTTGTATCTAATTAATTCGTCTTCAAAAATTTCATAATCATTTATATCAGATATATTTTCAATTACTGTATTTTTTGCTTTAATTGGTTTTATTTCGTGAACTTTTATATTGTCTTCAAAAAATCCGTAATTAAAAATATCGTTGTTTGTAAAAATTAAATTTTTGTATTCTAAAAGACCACTAACTAAACGTGAAGTATAAATCATTGCAATATCATTGCTGTTAATTATTTCAAATGAATTAGAAAAATTCTTGAAATCATTACCCCACTGTTCGCAGTAGATTTTAAAGTTTACAACTATTATATCGGGTTTATTTTCACCGCCTTGTAAAATAATTTCGTTTGGTTTATATCCTTTTGTAAGTAGTCTATCAACGCACTCCAAAATAACAAAATCTTTATGTCTTACTAATTTTGAACATACCTCATTTTTGACTATAATTTTATTACTGTAATCAACTTTCTGATTTTCAGCGTCAATAGTAATTTCACAATCTTTGTAAAATTTATTATGTATATCAAGTTTATTTTCTACAAACCGCAAAGCCCAGTATAAACTTGTATATTTCATATCAAGGCTAATCATATCAAATTTTGTTCTTTTAATTTATCAATAATTATTTCAACTACTTCAAATTGAGTTATATTACTGCTGTCTATCAGTGTGAAAGGCATTTTGTATTTCTCGCAAAAGTCTTTCATTTTTTTATAAGCAACAGGTATAAATTTTGTCTTTTCTGTATCAGTGTCTTCAATATCTCTGTTTTTTATTCTATTATAAACAATTTGTTCGTTTGCATAAAGAATAAAAGTATAGTTTGGGCTACCTAATTTTTTTACTAATAATTCAAATACATCTTCGCTTTCTGCTGTTCCACTCCAACAATAATTTGATAATAAATGTCGGTCTGTTACTATGTTTTTGCCTTTATATTTTTCGTAAAGATAAATGTTGCCCAAACCGTAAAACCATGATGTAAAAAGTCTGTTTTCGTTTGCATTCACAATATCTCTTATTTTCAGGTAATTTTTTAGACTGTTATCATCATCAAATAAATATTGCAACGGTTTTTCAACAAACAAAAAACCAAGTTGTTCCGCAACCATTATTGCAGTTGTTGTTTTTCCAACTCCGTCTATTCCTTCAATAGATATGTGCATAATCAATCAATATTTTTTTTTCTGTTTTTAACTTCGGCTTTTTTGCCTTGTGTAAAGTAATCAAGTATTTCTAAATAACCGGAAACCCGTCTTATTCTTTTTATTTTTTCACTTCCACAGTTTTCACATTTATCAAAAACACCTTTTTCGCCACAATTTTCGCAAATATCAAGAGGAAAATTAAAACCTAAATAACTCGTTCCGTTTGAAATTCCAACTTCAATTAATTCCTGCAAACCCTCATAATTTCCTATTGGTGATGATTTTAGCTCTACATAAGTAATTGCGCCACCATTACAAAGTTCGTGAAATATTCCTTCCTTTTTAATTTTTTCCGTTGCCGGAATATTACTATCAACATCAATATGAAACGAATTTGTATAATATTCCTTTTCTAAAATCTTGTGTTTGAATATATTTTTATCAATACTTGGGAAACGACCTGAAATCAATTCTCCGCTTGTTGCCAATAGTGTAAAATTCATATTATAAAGTTGTCGCAATTCATCAATGTAATTTCTCATTGATTTTACGATATAAACTGCCTTTTGATATAATTCTTCTATGTTGTAATATTTTTTGTCTGTTAAAATTTCAATTACTTCACTTAATCCGATAAATCCAATAGAGAAAGTTCCGTTTTTAAAAATTTCTCTAAGATTTGGGGTGTTACTAAAATTATCAATCCATAAATCATATTTTAGATTTGTTGGAAAATCATTTATCGGCAACTCTATCAATTTATTATATCTGTCTAATAAAATATTCTTAACAATCGTGGCAGTTTCTTTCCATTTGAAAATAAATTTTTCAATTTTTTCATCTGTTGTTGATGAAAAATATTGTTTTTCAATTTCAAATGCAATACGTGGTAAATTAATTGTAATATAGTCAATATTTCCACGCCCGATGCTGGTTTCTTTTCCATGATTATTTTGAAGAACTCTTGTTCTACAACCCATTACTGCAATTTCGGTAGGATTGTATTTTTTATTTGGTGTAGAGTCGCACAATAAATAGGTTGGTATCATTTTTTTTGCAGTGCAAAGGCATGCCTTCTCATACAAAAAATAATTTTCGTCTTCTTGATTTCTATTTATACCTTGCTTTACTTTGAAAATGATATTGGGTTTAATTACTTCGTTACCAGCATCTTCAAATTCTTCGATAATAAATTCACATATCTTTTTCCCAATATTTTGAATTGATAAACCGATATTAAGCGAAACATAATAACTTACTTGCCCTGCTCTTTCATGTGAATTATTGCACCACAATATAAAACTACTAATACAATCTTTTATTAAATCAAGATTATTTTCTGTTTCTGTAATGCTTAAATTCTTGAAAATAATACTCAAATCATCATCAAAATTTGCAAAACTCATACCTCCTGATTGCTCATTTCCAATTTTTGCAATTATTTCTTTTAAATATTCAAAAATTTCAATAATTTTTCGTGTATCTTTCTTTTCTTTAAATCTGTGATATGGAAATTTATTTAGTAAATTGAAAGTTAAACAATTATATGTAAGACCGTAACCGTCTAAATCATGTATATGAATAGAGCCGTTTTTATGTAATTCTGCCCATTCTATTGGTAAACTATCTAAAACTTCGTTTTTATATAATTTTTCTCCTTTATTGAATATCAAACCAATGTATGATTTTCTTTGACTTGCATTTTCAATTCCAAAATCTATCATAATATTTTATCATTTAGTAAATCAATGAATTTTTGATTTGTTGAACCAATGTATGGTTTTGTTGAACATTTTAACTCTTTTTTATATTTTCCAACTTTTATATATCTTAGAAATGGTAAAATTTCTTTTGGAACTTCTTCTAAATTACTTCCTGTGTATAAACAGATATCCATTCCTTTTAACAATCTTACCAATTCCAAAACTGCCTTTTCTTGAAAAAGTGGTTCGCCTCCTGAAATTGTTATCTTTTTATTTTTTACGTTTAAAATTAATTCGTTTGCAAGTTCGTTTACATCTCTTAAAATTCCACGATTTTCGTCCCAAGTAATTTCATTATGACAACCGTTACATTTGATATTACAACCTTGAAGAAAAACAACTGTTCGTAATCCCGGACCATCTACAAGCGAACCATTGTAATTTATTGCATTTATCCTTATTTCCATTCTTTCTATCTTATAAGTAATCGGTTATGGTCTTTTTTTTATTGTGTATAACAACTCAATATCCGCAACCGGTTGCGTCTATTTCCGCCTTAGATGTAAGGCTTCACACGACATTAAGTACTAGAATACAGTATTTTAATGGTGTTTTAAAGCTTTTCATAAAAAATGGAAATATTGAATTGTGATTTTCGGTTTAAAATTATAGGTTCAAAGATAAATAAATATTTAATAGCCTTACATTTATCATAAAAA
>DZBP01000213.1 GCA_022729915.1 Draconibacterium orientale
AAGAAATTTTGAAAATTGGCAAAAAGTTTGTGATTTTTTACTCCAAAATAAATAAAATCTTTTTTTTCGAATTCTCAGTAAAATATAGCTTTAATATCAATATTTTAAACAAAGCTAAAATAATTCACACCTTTTTTCTTTGATTTTAATGAAAAAAAGTTTACTTTTGGTAATTGATTTGCAATTTTAAAAAAAACAAAATACTTAATATATAAAAGGAATGGCTGAAAAAGATAAAATTCAGGAACAAACTGATAATCAATTAGAATCTGGAACTTACGAAATCATTCAAGCTCGACTAAAAAAACAAGGCGACGATTTGCGCTCAAGGCTTGTTACACTGAACGAGGCTAGAAAAGAAGTTTTTGGTTCTATTGAAACAAAATTAATTGCTAATGAACGAATTACAACTGAAAATACATGCATTCCTTCTGATATGCTAGCTTTGGGCGATAAGTTTCTTTTTGGCTATAATGTGAATAGAGGCTTGCGTAAAGATATGAATATCAACGATGTATTTAGTATTTATGAATACAAAGAACATCATTTTAAACAAATTGAAAGCAATTTATTAGGCGACAAAATTTTTATTGAAGACTTTGCTAATCTTTACAATTATTACAAAAACACTTATTTTGTTAAGTTTGCTGTTATTGGTGTTCACCTTTTTATGGTTTTTAGAATTGGAAAAGGAGCAAATGACATTAAAACCTTCAAATGGCTGACGCTCGAAGAAAAAGGCATTCAAACCATTAAATATCTGAATAATAGAAGCGACCACGAGTATATTTATCCAGACCAGCATGAGTTTGTTTGGAAACGCCCAACTCGCGAAAATCATCGTTACGGAAAACACCCACACATTTCGATAGAAGATAAGGTTTTTGTGGAAACAACCGAAGGTGATTTGACTATAAAAGTGGACAATAACACCGATTCAGGCAAAGGAATTTACTCTGAAGATGTTGATAATAAAGACCAAACGCTCGACGATGCTGAATTTTATTATTCTATAATTGGAAACTTAATCGTTTTAAAAATACGACCTTATCAAGAGCAAAAATTTCGTTATTTTGTTTATAACCAGAAAATTCAGCAGGCGAAACGTATTGACGCTCTCGAAGACTCATGTGTACTCTTGCCCGACGACCATGGAATAATTTTTGCCAACGGTTATTATTTGCAAAATGGTGAATCAAAATTTTTTGATTTGGACAACACCAAAATGATGTTTGAAAAGCGTATCTCTTCGCCAAATGGTGAAGATTTTATGTATGCTTTTTACAACCAAAGTGCTCAATCGTACATGCTTTTGCTTTATAATTTGATAGAGCAAAAAGTAGCAACTCCAATAGCTTGCAACGGTTTTACTATTTTCGAAAATGGCGAAATGTGTTATTTTAGAAGTAATGCCGAAGCCCAAAAGCACCATGCTATACAAATATGGCAAACTCCTTATGTAGCAGCAGATTATGACACACACGAAGCAAAAGACAGTTTTCTTTTTAAAGTTGGAAACAAAGACATAGTGCGAGCTATGGCTGAGTGTACAGAATTAATTAATCTGGTAAATAAAGAAGATAGTTATTCTGGACTTTACCTTGATTTGGTAAAAAAATCAACCGACATTTTAGATACTTATTACTGGCTTTCAAACTCTGAAGCTGCCGATTTGCATATTCCGATTGGTGAAATAAATAAAGCGGCATCTTCGGCAATAGACGAATTTGAAAAAGTAATCAGAATTAAAAAAAGCACAAGCGAACAGGTTCAGAAAATTACGAATCAAGCTGATGAATTGGTAAAAGCAATCAAAAGACGTGTACTCGAAAAAATAGATGAATTTGTTTTTTATTTAGCTGAGTTAAGAAAAGTTAGAGGTGAATTAATTTCACTAAAAGATTTGCGATATGTAAATTTGAGGGAAGTCGAATTTCATGAAAAGCAAGTTTCGGAGCAATCCACAATTTTATCGCAAGCAACAATAGAATTTTTGCTGAAAGAAGATGCTTTGTTGCCTTATAAAGAGCGTGTTGAAACTATAAGAAAGAGTATTGATGCCGTAGATAAAGTAATTGAAGCCAATAAAATAGAACAAAATATTGACCAAGTTTCGGGCGAATTAGAAATGCTTATAGATATTGTAAGCAATCTTAAAATAGAAGATGCCACCCAAACTACACGCATAATCGACAATATTTCAACTATTTACTCAAGTTTCAATCAAATTAGAGCAAATTTGAGACGCAAACGTCAAGAATTGCAAACTACCGAAGGAAAAGCTGAGTTTAATGCCCAAATAAAGCTTATCAGTCAAGGAGTTATCAACTATTTAGACCTTTGCGATGCTCCAGAGAAAACTGACGAATATTTGACCAAATTAATGGTTCAATTAGAAGAATTAGAAGGAAAATTTTCGGAATTCACTGAATTTGTTGAACTTATAGCAACTAAGCGTGAAGAAATCTACGATGCCTTTGAGTCTAGAAAAATTAGCTTGATTGAAGCCAGAAATAGAAAGGCTGACGCACTTTACCAATCTGCTGACCGCATTTTAAAAGCCATTAACAATCGCGTTTCTCGCTTTAAAACCGTAGCCGAAATCAACGGTTATTACGCTTCGGACTTGATGATAGAAAAGCTTAGAGAGCTTGTAAATCAGTTAATTGCAATACAAGACAGCGTTAAAGCCGATGAGATTCAAAGTCGATTAAAATCTATAAAAGAAGACAGTATCAGGCAATTAAAAGACAAGAATGAGCTGTTTGTGCTTGGTGAAAATATTATTCAATTTGGAAAACACAATTTCTCTGTAAATACACAAAAATTGGGACTTACAACTGTTTTTCGCGATGGCGCCATGTATTACCATCTTACAGGAACAGGGCTTTTTGAAAAAATTGAAAACGAAGAATTTAATCATACAAAATCGGTTTGGGCTCAATCAATAATTTCTGAAAATAATGAAATTTATAGAGCCGAATACTTAGCTTATCTTGCTTATAACGAAGCAATTATAAAAAAACAACTTAACGAATTAAACCTCTTTACACATGAAAATTTGCAAGAGCACATTAATAAATTTATGGCAATTCGATACAACGAAAGCTATATAAAAGGAATCCACGATTTTGATGCAGCACTAATTTTAAAGCAAATTTTAGCAATAAGAAGCAAAGCAGATTTACTTCATTTTTCACCTCAAGCACGAGCATTTGCTGAATTTTTTTGGCACAAAGCATTTGTAAATGGCGAAAAAAACTTGCTCAATCATCAAATGAAAGCTCTGGGTTTAATAATCGAAGTTTTCCCTGATTCAAAAGAATTTGAACATCTGATAAATGATTTAGAAAAAAGAATGCTTGCTTTTGCCGAAAAAAATAATTTTAAAGAAAAAGTAAATACTCAAAAAGCAGCAGAATATTTGTTTTTTGAAATAAGCCGAGGAGATACTTTTGTAATAGATGCTATTGCTGTTCGTTTATTAGAAAATTTCCAGACTTATTTAAAAGAAAATGGGCTGGTTCAGAAATTCACACAAAGCCTTAGAAGTCTTTCTGATAATAACATGGCACGTTATGAAATGATAAAATATTGGATAACAGCTTATTTCAGACAAATAAACAACATAAATATACAATATATTGATGAAATAAGCAATCTTTTGTTTTTTGATAATTTAAGTACCAAAAACCGAATAGAAGTTGCTTTGGAAGTAGAAATTATTGGATTTCAAGGCACACACCAAGCCATTAGTGAGCAAAAATATCTTTTAAAATTCAATGATTTTATCGAAAAACTAAATAACTATCAGCAAAAAGTTGTTCCGGTTTTTGAAAAATATACCGAACTTAAGAAAAAACTCATCGAAGCTTATGAAAACGAATTACGCTTAAATGAATTTATGCCTCGTGTATTGAGTTCGTTTGTGCGTAACCAATTGATTGACAAACTGTATCTACCATTAATTGGTACAAATTTAGCCAAGCAAATTGGAACAGCAGGCGAAAATAAACGCACCGATTTAATGGGTTTGTTGTTGCTAATTTCTCCTCCTGGTTATGGTAAAACCACTATCATGGAATATATTGCTAATCGCTTGGGAATTATCTTCATGAAAATAAATGGTCCGGCAATTGGGCACGAAGTAACTTCTGTAGACCCAAAAGATGCGCCTAACGCAACAGCAGCCGAAGAGCTAAAGAAACTTAATTTAGCTTTTGAAATGGGCGACAACGTTATGATATATTTAGATGATATTCAACATTGTAACCCAGAGTTTCTTCAAAAATTTATTTCCTTTTCTGATGGTCAACGAAAAATAGAAGGTGTTTACAAAGGCAAAACTAAAACTTACGATTTTAGAGGTAAAAAAGTTTGCCTTGTGATGGCTGGAAACCCTTACACCGAAAGTGGAGACAAGTTTAAAATACCCGATATGCTTGCAAACCGGGCAGATATTTACAATCTTGGCGATATTATTGGTGACACGGCTGATGTATTCAATCTCAGTTATATCGAAAACAGCTTGACTGCAAATCCGATACTTGCAAAATTAGCCGGAAAAAGTCAAAAAGATGTTTATACTTTAGTAAAAATAGCCGAAACTGGCAACAAAGATGGGCTTGATTTTGAAGCAAGTCATTCACCAGAAGAAATTACAGAATATGTTGAAATATTGAAAAAAATGATTCGTGTGAGAGATATTATTTCGCTTGTAAATCAAGAATATATAGCATCAGCAGCTCAACAAGAGCAATACAGAACCGAACCGGCATTTAAAATGCAAGGTTCGTACAGAAATATGAACAAATTGGCTGAAAAATTGATGCCTATAATGAATGATAAAGAGCTGGAAACATTGATATTAGCTCATTATGAAAGCGAATCGCAAACGTTAACAAGCAGTGCCGAAGCAAATTTATTGAAATTTAAAGAAATTACCAATAAACTTTCTGAAGTAGAGAAAAAACGCTGGTATGAAATTAAAGAAATTTTTATGAGAGAGCAAAAACTCAAAGGTTTTGGTCAAAATGCACAAATAGCTGGTGCGATTGAGCAAATGTTGCGCATAGCCAATTCTCTTGATGGAATAAAAACTTCGCTTTCGAGTGTGGTTATTTCCTAAGCACCAGTGCTATTTTAATTTGAGCAAGCCTTTTTGTAATTAAATAAATTTT
>DZBP01000214.1 GCA_022729915.1 Draconibacterium orientale
AATTGTTAAATTGTTAAATTGTTAAATTGTTAAATTGTTAAACATTAATCGTTAAACATTAAACATTAAACATTAAACATTAAACATTAATCGTTAAACATTAATCGTTAAACATTAATCGTTAAACATTAATCGTTAAACATTAAACATTAATCGTTAAAAAAGATGAGTTTTACTTATGACTATCCACGTCCGGCATTTGCAGCAGATGCTATTGTTTTTTTGTGCGAAGCAGAAAGCACAAAAGTATTGCTTATTGAGCGAAAGCACGAGCCTTTTGCGGGAAGTTGGGCATTTCCTGGTGGTTTTGTAGAAATTGATGAAGAAATACACGATGCTGCAAAACGAGAATTGGAGGAAGAAACTGGACTGACAAATGTAGAACTCGAAGAATTTAAGCTTGTTGGAACAGTAGGTCGCGACCCACGCACCAGAGTTATTTCGGTATTTTATATTGGGTTTACTACTTTGGAAAATTCAAAAGTAGCCGCTTCTGACGATGCAAGTAAAGCCAAATGGTTTTCAATAAACGAATTACCACCACTTGCTTTTGACCACAGCGAAGTAATGCAATTGGCTTTAAACAAAATTAATGTAGCAAAAGCATAACATAATGGGAATAATTGAAATTGAAGGCATGGAGTTTTATGCCTATCATGGTCATTTTGAGGAAGAACGAACCGTTGGCAATCGATTTTTAGTTGATTTAAAAATGGAAGTAGAAACTCAAAAAGCTTCTATTTCTGATAATTTGGACGATGCCGTAAATTATCAGACAGCTTATAATATAGTAAAAGCTGAAATGCAAGAAAAATCGTATTTGCTCGAACACATTGCACAACGAATATTGAATCGTTTGTTTTTGGAATTACTTGGCATACAAAAGGCAAGTGTAAAGGTACGCAAGCTAAATCCGCCTATGGGTGGTGTAATTCAGAGTGTTGGCGTAACTCTTACTCAATCGGCAGTTTTATCTTAGAATGGAACATATTTTGCATTAGGTATTTTTTTTGAAAAAAGAATTGAAATTTGCGCTTGATTGTTAATGGTTTGTAAAAAAGAATCAAAAAAAAATAAAATAGTTGTGTTTTTTATTTGCATAGATTTTAGTTTTTTTTGTACCTTTGCAGCCGAAAATAAAATTGGTCTCATGGCCGAGCGGTTAGGCTGGGCTCTGCAAAAGCTCCCACAGCGGTTCGATTCCGCTTGAGACCTCAAAATTTTTTAAAAAGCGCAAATTAAATTTGCGCTTTTTTTTTGATTTTTTGGGAAACATTGTTCGTGTTTTTAACCATTTGGTTATTAGTTTTTTGGTTGAAACAAACCTATTATTTAATTATCGAGTAATTTATAAATTATTTTTTTTAACAATAATAACGAAATGCTTCTTTTGGGTTATATAACTTTTTTTTCATAAAGTAAGCATTAAATTCAATTTGTAATTCAAAATATAGTATCTTTATGCAAATTTTTTGATTGATTTTATTTGTTTAATAATCTATATAACAATAGTTTATATTTTAAAAGCGTGAAAAATAAATTTGAAAGTAGGCAATATGTAATAGGTGGCATTATTATTTTTATAGCCATTGCTTTTATTATTCAACTATTTTTGCTTCAGGTAGTTGATACAGCCTATAAGGTTTCGGCAGACAATAACGTGTTTAGGTATGTAACCGAATATCCTGGGCGTGGATTGATTATGGATAGGAATGGTAAATTACTAGTATATAATGAAGTAGCTTATGATTTGGAGGTAGTTCCTAATTTTATGCGTTCCTTTGATACGCTCGAACTGTGTAGTATTTTAGATATTTCAAAAGAAAAGTTAGTAGAAGGCGTACAAAAAGCAAAACAATATTCAGCCTATAAACCTTCGGTGGTGGTGAAGCAAATTTCGTCGAAGAAATATGCTATTTTGCAAGAGACTTTGTATAAGTTTCCGGGTTTTGCTGTGCGTACACGTACGCTTCGCAAATATCCAGAACCGATTGCTGCTCACGTTTTGGGTTATGTAGGTGAGGTAAACGATAAAATCATTAAAAGTGATAAGTATTATAAATCAGGTGATTATATTGGAATAAGCGGAATAGAACGTTCTTACGAAAAGGAAGTACGCGGACGAAAAGGGGTGAAAATTTATTTGGTAGATGTACACAATAGTATTAAAGGCAGTTATAAAGATGGTACTTTTGATACGGCTTCGATTGTGGGAGCTAACATTACAACTACTTTAGATGCTGAATTGCAGTCGTATGGCGAAAAGTTGATGCAAAACAAAATTGGTAGCATAGTAGCTTTAGAGCCTTCTACGGGTGAAATTTTGGCTTTGATAACTTCACCTTCGTACAATTCAAATTTATTGGTAGGGCAGGAGCGTACCAAAAACTACATGATGCTGCAAGATGATAAACTCAAACCTCTGTTTAATAGAGCTTTGATGGCACGCTATCCGCCGGGTTCTACTTTTAAACTAGTCAATGCGTTGGTAGGTTTGCAAGAAGGAATTATTACTACAAACAGTGCTTTTTCGTGCAACGGCGGTTATCACGTGGGAAGTTTTACGGTTGGTTGCCATCATGGAGGGTCGATTGATTTTTTACATTCTATTCAGGGTTCGTGCAATTCGTACTATTGTAATGTGTTTCAGCGTATTTTGGACGATAAAAAATATGGAAAAGTGTCGGTGGCATACAATAATTGGCGCAGGCATTTGGCTTCGTTTGGTATTGGGCGTAAGCTAGAGATTGATTTAAGCTCGGAGTTGAGTAGTTTTGTACCTACAAGCGAGTATTACGACAAAATTTATGGCAAAGACAAATGGAAATCGCTTTGGATTATTTCAATGGCAATAGGTCAAGGTGAGTTGGGTGTTACGCCTATTCACATGGCAAATTTAACTGCAACTATTGCAAACAGAGGATATTATGTTATTCCACACATCATAAAAAGTATTGAAGGCAAAAAAAGCATTGACCCCAAGTATTTAGAAAAACATTACACCACCATCGATAGAAAATATTTTGACCCAGTGGTAGATGGAATGGAATTGGTAATTACTTCGGGTACAGCCACAAGAGCAAGGCTTCCGGGTGTAGCCATTTGTGGAAAAACAGGAACTGCCGAAAACCCTCACGGCACCGATCACTCTATTTTTGTGGCATTTGCTCCAAAAAACAATCCTAAAATTGCAATTGCAGTTTACATCGAAAATGGTGGATTTGGTTCTACTTGGGCTGCTCCTATAGCTAGTTTGATGATTGAAAAATACTTGAACGATACCATTTCGAGACCCTTGATGGAAGAAGGCATGGTAAATGCAAATCTTATTAATGAAAAAAAACAATAATGTATTAAATGCTAAATAGTTAAATTGTTTAAAGGTATAAAATAACTTATTAGCATATTTAGAATAGTAAGAAATGACTACACGCAAAGTAAATATAGTAAAAAGTGCTGACTGGATAACTATATTATTGTACTTGATGTTGATATTTATGGGCTGGTTCAATATTTATGCAGCCGTTTATAATGACGAATACAATAGTATTTTTGATACCACTCAGCGTTATGGTGCACAATTGCTGTGGATAGGATTGGCTATTATTATTGCTTTTATTTTGTTTATTGTAGATAATAAAGCTTATCATTTCTTCGCTTATATTATTTATGGTATTGTTGTATTTATTTTGGTAGGTGTTTTGTTTTTTGGAAAAGAGGTAAATGGTGCGCGTGCATGGTTTGAGTTAGGACCTATCGGTTTGCAACCTGCTGAGTTTGGTAAATTTGCTACAAGCCTTGCTATTGCTAGGTTTTTGAGTTCGTTTAATCTGAAAATACACAAACTTGAAAATATAGTTATCATACTTTTAGTTATTTTAACTCCAGCCTTTTTAATTATTTTGCAAAACGATACAGGTTCGGCATTGGTGTATTTAGCCTTTGTCTTTGTGTTGTTTAGAGAAGGTTTAACTCCTTGGGTATTAATTATTGGCGTGGTTGTTTTGCTATTGTTTTTTGCCTCTTTGTTGCTCGAACCGCTTACCGTTTTAATCAGTTTGTATGTTTTTACTATCATTTTATTTCGGTTAAATAACAACAAAGCACTTCGTGAAATATTAATTGCCACAAGTGTTATTTTTGCACTATCTGGAGTTATTTGGCTGGTAGTTTATTTTTTCAAACTACCTATTAATTTTTATTTCTCGGTAGTTATTGCTATCTTTTTGGCAGGTGTATATTTTTTATTTTATGCTTACAAAAAGAACTTGAAAGTTGTTTTGTTGTTGATTGCATTTTTTGCAGGGAGTTTAATATTTTCATTTTCGGTGAATTATGTTTTTGATCATGTTTTGCAAGACCATCAGCAAAAGCGTATCAATGTGCTTTTGAACCGAGATGTAGATGTGAAAAGTGCGGGCTACAATGTGCATCAATCGAAAATAGCTATCGGATCGGGTGGTTTCTATGGCAAGGGATATTTAAAAGGAACACAAACAAAGTTTAACTTTGTGCCAGAACAAAGTACCGACTTTATTTTTTGCACAGTAGGCGAAGAGTGGGGCTTTTTAGGAAGTGTAACGGTTGTTTTGTTGTTCGTTTTCTTGATACTTCGTATTATTTATATGGCAGAACGGCAACGTTCGGTTTTTGGGCGAGTATATGGATACAGTGTTGCTTCTATTTTGTTTGTGCATTTTGCTGTAAATATAGGAATGACTATTGGTTTAGCTCCTGTTATTGGTATTCCTTTGCCTTTTTTTAGTTATGGAGGGTCTTCGCTTTGGGCTTTTACTATTTTGCTTTTTATTTTTGTTCGGCTCGATGCTTCCCGTATGGAATTGTTTTAACGCTACAAATAAATTTGCCGACACAATAAGCCACAAAACACTTTCCATGCTGTTTGTTAAAAGAGTTGCATACTAATTGAATATACAAAGAGTTTTTGGGGGCTTTGGGTTTGAACTGGCACGATTATGGGGCGAGGTTTTATGGAAAATGGATATTGCTTATATACAAAATAACGTAATAAAAGAATATGAATATTTATATAAAAACAAATCAACTACCGAAAAACTTTTAGAAACCTTGCCCAATTTGAAAATCGAAAACAGAAAAGTTTTGCAAGATGTAATTTTGAATCTACAATCGTCTACTAATAACGATGTT
>DZBP01000049.1 GCA_022729915.1 Draconibacterium orientale
GGATTTGGCTACTCAATGATTTATGGTGCATTGTATGCACTTTCGTCGGGTGTAACTCACTCAGCACAAAAAGGTTTGGCATCAATGCTAAAAGCCGCCAACGATGGAACATTCAATTTTCTTGAACCTGTGCGCGAATATGGCGAAAGAGCCAAAGTTATGAAAAAACTTTTCACAGACAATGGATTTAAAATTGTGTACGACAAAGATTTAGACAATCCAATTGCCGATGGTTTTTATTTCACTTATTCTTATCCGGGTATGAGTGGAATTGAGCTTTTAGAAAAAATGCTGTATTACGGAATTAGTGCCATTTCATTAAATATTACCAACAGTGAGCGAATTGAAGGAATAAGAGCTTGTGTTTCACAAACTTACCCGTCTCAATTTTCAACATTAGAAGCTCGTTTGAAGAAATTTAATGAAGACCATAGAGAATTAGGAATTAGGAATTAGGAATTAAGAATCAATGTCGTTTAGTTAAGGATATACAAATAATTAATTTTTTAAAGTTTGAAAAATTAGCTAAATGTTATATTATCTTGTAACGACCCCCCAGCCCCATGAAAGGGGGAGTTTTCCCAATACGTTGATATAGCCTACTTTCAGGGGGTTGGGGGTCAGTGCAGTGATTTGATAGCATATATTTATTTATCATATCTTATTAAAATTTAATAACTATATTTTCAAAAACCTTAACTAAACGACATTGAATTAAGAATTAAGAATTAAGAATTAGGAATTGTTAATTAGGAATTAAGAATTAAGAATTAAGAATTAAGAATTAGGAATTGTTAATTAGGAATTGTTAATTAGGAATTGTTAATTAGGAATTAATATTTTGTATCTATAATAAAAAATAACAATTTAACAATTTAACAATTTAACAATTTAACAATTTAACAATTTAACAATTTAACAAAAAAAATATTTTTTCCAACATAAATAAACCGGTTATTGAAAGTTTTTTAGATTATAAATAAAACTAAGCAATCGATAACCATAAAAAAGAGAACAATTATGGCAAAAATAAGAGGTGCTGTAGTAGTTGATGTAGAAAGATGCAAGGGTTGCGTAATCTGCGTAAATGCTTGTCCTACAAATGTTTTAAATATGTCGAAAGAAGTAAATGGAAAAGGTTATTCTTATTCGTTTATGGAAAATCCCGAAGCTTGTACGGGTTGTATGAGTTGTTCGATGGTTTGCCCCGATGTAGTTATTACAGTTTATCGTATGAAAGTAGGCTAACATTAAACTATTTTACAATTTTTTTTAAAGTCCAACAATTCTTTGTACGCCAGTTTTTTTGCACACAAAAGGATTAGGTTTTAGAACCTAAAAATATAAAGCGAAAGCAGTAAAAATTAGCGACAAAAAATAAAATCTTTTAAATACTAAAAGTAATGGGAGAATTACGATTAATGAAAGGAAATGAGGCAATTGCAGAAGCAGCAATACGTTGTGGTTGCGATGCCTATTTCGGATACCCTATTACTCCACAATCGGAGATTTTAGAGTATCTAACACTTGAAAATCCTGAACCAAAAACCGGAATGGTAGTACTTCAGGCAGAAAGTGAAATAGCAGCAATAAATATGGTATATGGCTCGTCGGCTTGCGGAAAAAAAGCAATGACCTCGTCGTCAAGCCCCGGTATAAGTTTAAAACAAGAAGGTATTTCGTATATAGCTGGTGCTGAGTTGCCTGCTCTTATTGTAAACGTAGTAAGAGGAGGTCCCGGTTTAGGAACAATTCAGCCTTCGCAATCCGATTATTTTCAATCGGTTAAAGGTGGTGGGCATGGCGACTACAAATTGATAGTTTTAGCTCCCAACTCAGTGCAAGAGCAGTACGATTTTGTAGCATTGGGCTTTGAATTAGCTTTCAAATACCGCAATCCGGTGCTGATGCTAAGCGATGGAGCCATTGGTCAAATGATGGAAAAAGTGGAGCTAACGGATTATATTCCACGCCTTACCAACGAGGAAGTTATTAAAAGAACTGGTTCGTGGGCTACTCATGGAAAACCCGAATACAGAAAGCACAATATTGTAACTTCGTTGAATCTTCAACCCGAACCGCAAGAACAACACAACCACCACTTGCAAGCCAAATACAAAGAAATTGAAGAAAACGAATTGCGCTACGAAAAATTTCAATGCGAAGATGCTGAATATGTGTTTGTTGCTTATGGAACAAGCTCACGTTTGTGCCAGAAAGCCATTCAATTGGGTCGCGAAAAAGGCTTAAAATTAGGAATAATTCGCCCGATTACACTTTTTCCGTATCCGAGCAAACCCATCAAAAAAGCAGCCAAAAAAGTAAAAGCATTCTTATCAGTTGAGATGAGTGCCGGACAAATGGTTGAAGATGTTCGACTTGCTGTAAACGGAAAACGTCCGGTAGAACACTATGGCAGATATGGCGGAATGATTCCGATGCCCGATGAAATTTTAGAAGCAATGGAAGAATTAATTGCAAAAGTTGAGAAAAAAGCTCAAAAGAAAGCTGAAAAAAAGGCTAAGAAAAAAGCCGAAAAAAAAGCTAAAAAAGAACAAAAATAATCTTTCTCAAGCAAACAAAATTTTAAAATTCGCTTAAAAAAAATCGAAAAAATGGTAACAATCGAAGATATTATAAAAGAAGAGAATAAGGTCTTTTCAAAAACCAAACTTCTTACAGACAAAACATTTTCATATTGTCCGGGCTGCGGACACGGAGTAGCGCACCGAATTATTATGGAAGTAGTTGAAGAAATGGGCATTGTAGAACAAACTATTGGCGTTGCGCCTGTTGGTTGTTCGGTTTTGGCTTACGACTTCATGGACGTGGACATGCAACAAGCTGCTCACGGACGCGCTCCGGCTGTAGCAACAGGCATTTCGCGCGTTTTCCCAGACAAGTATGTATTTACTTATCAAGGAGATGGCGACTTAGCCGCCATTGGAACAGCCGAAACCATTCACGCTTGCAGCCGTGCCGAAAATATTGTTATTTTCTTCATCAACAACGGAATTTACGGAATGACCGGAGGACAAATGGCACCAACAACGCTTATAGGAATGAAAACTTCTACTTCGCCACACGGCAGAGATTTGTACAATATGGGATTTCCTATCAAAATAACCGAAATGGTGGCTCAATTAGATGGTGTTCAATATGTTACACGTCAAGCAGTACACACTCCGGCAGCCGTTAGAAAAACAAAAAAAGCGGTAAAAAAAGCCTTTGAAAACGTTAAAAACAGAAAAGGCGTTTCGTTTATCGAAATCGTTTCAAACTGCAACTCTGGTTGGAAAATGACTCCCGTGAAATCGAACGAATGGATGGAAGAAAATATGTTTCCGGTTTATCCACTTGGCGACATAAAAGGCTAGTTTTTAACGATTAATGTTTAACGATTAATGTTTAATGTGATTTAGTATTTCTTTTAAAATACGTAAAAAAAGCGGTATTTTGAACAAAATGCTAAATAGTAACACAAAAAGAAATGACTGAAGAAATTATAATAGCCGGATTTGGCGGGCAAGGCGTTCTGTCGATGGGCAAAATATTAGCATATTCGGGAATGATGAAAGACTTAGAAGTAAGCTGGATGCCGGCTTATGGACCCGAAATGCGCGGAGGAACAGCCAACGTTACGGTGATTGTAAGCCAAGAACGCATCAATTCGCCGGTGCTTAAAATGTACGACACCGCCATTATTCTCAACCAACAGTCGATGGATAAATTCCAAAAATCGGTGAAACCCGGAGGAATTCTTATTTACGACAACAATGGAATAATTCACCCTCCAACTCGCACAGATATAGATATTTACTTAATTGAAGCCAACAAAGTAGCCATTCAAATGAAAAATACCAAAGTATTTAACATGGTAGTTTTGGGTGCTTTCTTAAAAGTAAAACCTATTGTAAATCTTGACGATGTGGACAAAGGACTAAAAAAATCACTTCCCGAACGCCATCACCATTTGGTTGCTCTCAACGAAGAAGCTATCAGAGCCGGTATGGAAGCGGTAAAATTGCAACAAAAAGCTCAATAATACACATTGTCTTTTAAAATTAAGAATTGAAAATTGAGAATTGGCTGAACTCAGTCGTTTCTCTATTTTTCAATTCTTTTTTTTGTCATTTTTGTAAAATTAGTAATTTCTAAAAAATAATTCTAAATATCTAATATACATACGCTTAAATATTGTAAATACTTTTTATAAAAATACTTTTTTATCATTTTGAATTAAATTTTGTTAAATAGGAATGTATAAATTTATTTTTTTGTATTTTTGGCTGATTTTTCTAAAAATAGAAACATTGAAAATCAATTTTATGAAAAGAAGCAACAAATATTCAATTTTGGAAACTTCACTTTCGTTTGTTTTTCTACAAAATTTTCAAAAAAAAACAAAACCGATATTTTGTTCATAACTATTTATAATTAAACTAATTGCATATTTTTATATGAAAAGCTTTAAGCACATATTTATAGTATTTTTTATTGTATTTTACGGCAATGCAATTGCACAAAACTCAAATGCCATAATTTTGACCATTGGAAAAGACAAAATCACACAAGCCGAATTTGAGCGAATTTACAACAAAAATAAAAACATAGAAAGTTCAGGCACAGATAATTCAATAAAAAATGTGCAAGATTACATGGAATTATTTCTGAATTTTAAGCTTAAAGTTTATGAAGCCAAAAATTTAGGAATGGATACTACCAAAAAATTTATCGCCGAGCTCGAAGGCTATCGCAAACAATTAGCCGCACCTTATTTGACCGACGAAAGTGTTATCGAAGCCCTTTCACATGAGGCTTACGACCGCTTAGGGTTTGAAATAGCAGCATCGCATATAATGGTGAAAATCAATCCAAATGCATCACCCAAAGACACTCTAATTGCTTTCAACAAAGCAATGGAAATTTACAAAAAAGTTACAAATGGCGAAGATTTTAAAACCTTAGCCTCTACTCTTTCCGACGACCCTTCGGCAAAGGAAAATGCAGGGTATTTGGGCTATTTTTCAGCTTTTAGAATGGTGTATGAATTTGAAAATGCGGCATTTACAACGCCCGTTGGAAAAATAGCAAAACCCATAAGAACTCGTTTTGGTTACCATATTTTGAAAATTGATGACAAGCGCAAAGCCCGTGGACGCACAAAAGTAGCTCATATTATGATATTTACGCCCAAAGACATGGCGGAAAGCGACCAAACAAAAGCAAAACAAAAAATCGATAGCCTTTATCAATTAGTGCTTAAAGGAGGTGATTTTTCTGAACTTGCCAAAACTTTTTCGGAAGATAAAGGTACAGCAGTGCGTGGTGGCGAATTGAACGAATTTGGTGCTGGTGAAATGGTGCCCGAATTTGAAAATGCTGCTTTTACGCTTTTAACCGATGGCGAATTTTCAGAACCAATAAAAACGGCTTACGGTTGGCACATCATAAAACGCCTGAGTGTAAAGAATTTAGGTACATTTGAGGAAGAAAAAAAGGACATTGAAGACAAAGTAAGAAGAACCGAAAGAACGATTAAAAGTAAAGATGTTTTTATCGCAAAATTGAAAAAAGAATACAAATTTGAGGTTTTAAAGCCCGTTTCGTATTTTTACTTAGCCGTTGATACCACCATTTTTAATGCAGCCTGGAATATTCAAAAAGCTTCGGAATTAAAAAAACCTATGTTTAAATTTGCAAATCAAAAAGTAAACCAGCAAGAATTTGCCGAATATTTAAACAGCCAACAACGCAAAGGCGGAGTAATACCTATTGAAAATTATGTTGATAATCAATATACTAATTTTGTAGAAAAGAAACTTTTGGAATACGAAGAATCGCAATTAGAAACAAAATATTCTGACTTTAATTATTTAATGAAAGAATATCACGATGGAATTTTACTTTTCGAAATTACCAATAAAATGGTTTGGGAAAAAGCCATTGTCGATTCCATTGGCTTAAAAGCGTTCTACGAAAAAAACAAACAAAATTACCAATGGAACAAACGCAAAGAAATAATTGTTTACTCATGCAAAACCAATGAAATAGCCGAAAATGTGATGAAATTGGTTCAAAACAAAGAGAAACAAAAATTGTCGCAAGATTCAATTTTAAACTTAATAAATGCGCAAGAAAAAGATTTATTGATTGTTAGAAACATGAAAATTGAATTTGGAAATAACTCTTTGTATGACGAATTGTCAAAAAAAGTAGGTATTTCGTTGATAAAAGAGGAAAAAGGGCGTTTTGTTTTTGTTGAAACGCTCAGTTTTATTGAACCTATGCAAAAAAAATTGAACGAAGCCAAAGGCATTATCACTTCCGACTATCAAGATTTTCTTGAAAAACAATGGATTAGCGAGCTTAGAGCAAAATATGAATACAAAATAGATGAAAATGTGTTAAAGACTATAAAATAATTCAAAAAAAATGAAAAAATGAAAAAATATATCTTTATTGCATTAATAATAAGCATATTAGCATCGTGTAAAGACAAGGAATCGGAAGGAGACAAAAAACCGCTTGCAAAGGTTTTTGATAAATACTTGTATTTAGAAGATATACAGGGAATTATAACCGACGATATTTCTCCAGCCGATAGCGCAGCAAAAATAAACAGCTATATCAACAATTGGGTAAAAAAAGAGCTCTTGGTAAAAAAAGCCGAACTCAATTTGTCGGAAAAAGACAACACCATTCAAAAAATGATAGACGAGTATCGTGCTGATTTACTGATTCATACATACATGAACGAGCTTATTCAACAAAAATTGGATACCGTTATAACTGAGCAACAGCTTGTGGAATATTACGAAAAACAATCGGCGCAATTTTTGCTGAATTTCAACATTGTAAAAGTTTTGTTTGTGAAAATTTCGTCCGATGTAAAAGACCTTTACAAAGTTAGAAACCTTTACCGCTCAAATAGAGCTGACGATATGGAAAAACTGGAAAAGTTTTGCAGAGAAAACTCCGCAACTTTCGATAATTTTTCTGACGAATGGGTTCAATTTAGCGATATTTTAGAATATTTACCCGAAAAACTCGAAAATCAAAGTGAATTTTTAAAATCGTCGCAAACAATCGAAACCAAGGATTCATTGCATCATTATTTCGTTCAAATAAAAGATTATAAGCTTACTGGCGAAGTTTCACCACTGAAATTTGTAGAAAGTAACTTAAAAACCATCATTCTAAAAGAGAGAAAAAGTACATTACTTTCGGAATTGGAACAAGCAATGTTTGAAAATGCGCTAAATAATGGAAATATAAAAATTTATACCGAGTAATTTTTTTACTCAAAGCAATTCAAAAAAAACAGATTTAAAATAAAAATAACTTTTAAGCAAGACAAAATAAATTGCATATCTCGTTTTGACAAGTGCTTAAAATTCATTTAATTACAAAAAGGTTTGCTCCAATAAAAAAAGCACTGGTGCTTATCAAAAACTAAAAGCGTTACTAAAAAAATAAAAAATGAAGAAAATTAAAATTCTAATCCTATTTTTGGCTTTTTCGATTCCACTCAACAGCATTTCTCAAGAGAATAATTCCGGAGTTATTGATAAAATAATAGGAATAGTTGGTAATAAAATAATAAAAATTTCAGATGTAGAGAGTCAATATCTGCAAATGAAAGCCCAAGGCATTCCGGTAAATGACAAAACCAAATGTAAAATATTTGAAGAGTTATTAGTTCAAAAGTTGCTTGTAAACCAAGCAATTGTAGATAGTATTGAAGTTAGCGAAATGCAAATTACGTCAGAAATAGAACGCCGAGTTTCAATTTTTTCGGAAAGAGCCGGTGGCGACGATAAATTGGTTGCTTATTTTGGAAAATCGATTCCCGAAATTAAAAAAGATTTTGAGGAAATAGTTAAAGACCAACTACTTATGCAAGAAATGCAGCAAAAAATAACTGGCAGCTTGAAAGTTACGCCTAAAGACATAAACCATTTTTTTATGTCGATTCCAAGCGATAGCTTGCCTGCTATTCCCGCGCAAATAGAATTAAGTCAGATAATTATAGAGCCGGTCGTAACTTTTGAAGCCAAACGCGCTGCTAAAGAAAAACTTTTGGGTTACAGAAAAAGAATTGTAGAAAAAGGCGACGATTTTACCACACTTGCATCTTTGTATTCTGAAGACCCTGGCTCAGCAGCAAAAGGCGGTGAACTTGGTTTTATGAGTAGAAGTGGTTTGGTTAAAGAATTTGCCGATGTCGCTTTCAAGCTTCAAGTTGGCGAAGTGTCAAATATTGTGGAAACGGAGTTTGGCTATCACATCATTCAACTGATTGAAAAAAGAGACGATGAAGCAAATTTACGCCACATTTTGGTTGTTCCAAAAGTTGCAGCTGATGCCAAATTGGCAGCAAAAAACAAATTAGATAGCATTGCAACTGCTATTCGTATTGATTCTATGACTTTTGCAGTTGCAGCTCTTATTTATTCGACTGACAAAAATACCAAAAATAACGGCGGAATTATGGTAAATCCTTATACTGGCGACACAAAATTTGAGCAAAATCAAATTCACCCAAGCATTAGTTATGTAGTTAAAAACTTGAAAGTAGGTGAAATATCAGCTCCATTTGCTACAATAAATGAAAGAGGAAGAGAGGTTTATGCTTTGATTAAATTAATGAAACAAACTCCGGCGCATACCGCAAATTTGCAAAGCGATTACAAAATGATTCAAGACATGGCTTTGCAGAAAAAAAGCGAAGAGGTTGTAAAAAAATGGGTTGCTGAAAAAATTAAAACAACTTACATTAAAATTGACGATTTGTACAAATCGTGCAAATTTGAAGAAAAAACATGGCTAAATAGTTTGTAGTTACTGTTTTATAATTGATTTTTCAATATGGCTTTTCCAAAATTTAAAAACATTGGAAAAGCTATTTGATAAAAATACTTCGAGTAAATATTTTTTTTAGTAAAAGGAATTTTTACAAAAAAAAGAGATTAAATCCACTTAAAATAGCTAAAAAATAAATCTAATGATAAAATATACTGACGATGTAGAAGCGGTAAAGGCTTTAAAATCAAAATACGAAGAATTGACCAACGAAATAGGCAAAAAAGTTTTCGGGCAAGCTCAAGTAGTTAGAGAAGTTTTAATTTCTATCTTTAGCAATGGACATTGCTTATTGGTGGGTGTGCCAGGATTAGCTAAAACCTTGTTAGTTAATACAATAGCTGAAACCTTAGGTTTAAATTACAAGCGCATTCAATTCACGCCCGATTTGATGCCTTCTGACATTATCGGAACCGAAATTCTTGATGCCGACCGACATTTTAAATTTAACAAAGGTCCTATTTTTGCAAACATTATTCTTGCAGACGAAATAAACCGCACGCCGCCCAAAACACAAGCGGCTTTGCTCGAAGCTATGCAAGAAAAGTCGGTTACAACTGCCGGAACGGTTTATAAACTTGAACAGCCATTTTTTGTGCTTGCTACTCAAAATCCAATTGAGCAAGAAGGTACTTACCCACTTCCGGAAGCTCAGCTCGACAGGTTTATGTTTAATATTTGGCTTGACTACCCAAGTATTGAAAATGAGATAATTATAGTAGAAAATACCACTTCGGACATGCAAGTTAAATTGAATAAAATACTTGATGGCGAAGAAATAATTTTCTTCCAAAATCTTATCCGAAAAACTCCTATCAACCGAAATGTGATTGAATATGCGGTAAATTTAGCTGCTAAAACTCGTCCAAATACCGAAAATGCTCACGAATGGGCTAACAAATATTTGAGCTGGGGCGCAGGACCAAGAGCATCGCAATATTTAATTGTTGGTGCAAAAACAAATGCCATTTTGAACGGTAAATTTTCACCCGATATTGAAGATGTTAAAGCAGTGGCTTACCCCATTTTGCGCCATAGGATTGTGAAAAATTACAAAGCTGAAGCCGAACAAATTTCGGTTGATGATATTATAAAAAAATTGTTGTAAACATTTCAATCTAAATTGTAAGGATTCAATATTTTTCATGAAACTTATTGAAAACCAGATAGTTGTTAAATAGAAATTTTATTGATGAAGAAATTTGCAATCTTTTTTTTCTTTGTATTTTTTTCGATAGTTACTAAAGCACAAGTAACTCAAGAAGAGCAAGTTGATACTACTTTAATAGATTTTAAGGCAGACATTCTTGAAGCAAGCGCAGAAATTGGTGTTGGAATTCAACGACTTACAGGCAATGTTGTGATGACCCATGCCGACGCAACAATGACTTGCGACACTGCTTTTTTTAACCGCGAGGCAAATTCATTTTTAGGAAGCGGCAATGTATTTTTAAATCAAGGCGATACAATAAATATTTGGGCTAAAACGCTTTTTTATGATGGCACAATAAAAATTGGAAAGTTTAGAAACGATGTAGTTATGAAAAAAGATAGCATGACGCTATCGACAGATTCTCTTGATTTTGACCTTAATAGCGATATTGGCTATTACAAATATGGAGCTAAAAGCGGTAATGGCTCAGACACTCTTATCAGCAAAATTGGAATTTTTGACTCTAACAAAGACGAATTTTATTTTAGAACAGGTGTTGTAATTAAAAGTCCAAATCAGGTAATCAATTCAGATACACTTAATTACAATACAAAAACCAATGTTTCCACTTTTTTGGGACCTTCCGAAATTTTAGGTGATTCCAATTATATTTACTGCGAAAATGGTTGGTACGACCACAAAAAGGAAATAGCACAGTTTAATAAAAATGCCTATTTAAATAATGGAAGTAACACATTAAAAGGCGATAGTTTATATTATGACCGCAAAAATGGCTATGGCGAATCGTTTAAAAATGTAACATTGATTGACACTACTCAAAAAATGTTCATCAGCGGGCGTTTTGGAAAATATATTGAAGCTACCGATTTTTCATTTGTAAGCGATAGTGCTCTGCTTAAGCATATTGTAGATGCTGATACACTTTATTTGCATGCCGACACACTCATTTCATTTGCCGATACTGCTTACTTTAGGTCTGATTCGGTTCATGTACTTACTAAGGTTTCGGTGATAGAAAAAGATTCGATAATCAAAATTCAGGTTCCTCCGATTCAATTAAACGATACGCTTTTTGTAACTCGCGATAGCTTAGTTCACATTATAGATACGCTTATTACTAAGCGAGATACATTAATAACTACGTTAGATTCAACATTTTACTACAAGCATATAAGGGCATACCACAAAGCAAAACTATTCAAATCCGATTTTCAGGCTAAAGCAGATTCGCTTTGTTACTCTACTCTCGATTCTACGTTTAGAATTTTCACAAACCCTGTATTATGGGCTGACAGTCTGCAAGTTACAGCAGATTCAATTTTTATTTTCACCAAAAACAACGAAGTAGAACACATGCAAATAATGAGCAAATCATTTTTAGCATTGCAAGAACCCGAAAATAGATTTAGCCAAGTGAAGGGATTTGCCATTTGGGCTTATTTCAAGGAAGAAGAATTGTTCAAACTTGATGTGAAAGCTGACGCAAAATCCATATTTTATGTAAAAGATAAAGGCGAAATAGTAGGCATAAATAAAACAGAAAGCACTGATATGCAAATACTTCGCAAAAATGGGGAAATTGAATTTGTAAAATGGTTTAAACAAGTAAGTGGTGGTTTATATCCCGAAGGCAAATTAGAAGGAAGTGAAAAAGTTTTTGAGGATTTTAAATGGCGTGAAAATGAAAAGCCTAAAACATGGAAAGATATTTTTGTTTGGTACGAAGTTATTGAAAATGAAACTACCGTAACCGATGAATCTACGAATAAAGCATCGGATAATCAATAGTTTTTCGGCATTACAAGCAAGCAAACCCAATAGTTAAGTAGGCATTAATTTGTGCTAAATTATAAAAAAATGGACTAGAAATTTAACCAATTTTTAGTCCATTTTCTACTTTTTGGTCAGAAGAAAGCAAGATAACTTTATTTTCAGAATTGTAAATGCCCAAAACCAAGCATTCTGAAATGAAATTGGCAATTTGTTTTGGCGCAAAATTAACAACGGCAATTACCTGACGATTAATAAGTTCATCTTTAGTATATAGTTGAGTAATCTGAGCACTCGAATTTTTAAAACCCAAGTTTCCAAAATCAATTTTCAGTTGAAAAGCAGGCTTTTTTGCTTTCGGAAAATCATTTACTTCAATTATAGTGCCTACTCTAATGTCTATTTTTTCAAAATCAGACCATTCTATTGTATTCATATTCAATCTATTATAAATTAATGATTCAATATTACAAAGTAATTTTACATCGCAATAGTTTTGTTTTTCAAAATAATCCACAAAATAATAGGAATGCCCAAAAGTGAAGTAATCGAATTTATTGGAAGAATCTGATTTTGTGGTAAATTTGAAATAATATCGCTTAAAAGCATCATATTTGCACCAATCATGGCTGAAACTAAAATTAATTTTTTATGCCTGCTTTTTTTTATATACAAACGAGCCAAATGTGGTGCTACAATGCCAATAAAACCAATAGGTCCACAAAATGCAGTAACAGTTCCGGCTAAAATGCTAGTGCTCGAAAAAATTAACACCCTCGCTTTTAGTAGGTTAATACCCAAACTTTTAGCATAATCTTCGCCTAGAAGCAAACCATCGAGTGTTTTGGACGAAAAAAAAGCCATGAAAAAGCCTAAAACAATAGCCGGACTCATAGCCCAAAGCTGAGTTTTTGTAACTCCCGAAAGACTTCCCATTGTCCAGATTATGAATGCCTTGAGCATACTTTCGTTGCTAAAATACTGTAAAATATTCACAATGGCTGATATTATACCGGCTATAAAAATACCGAGAATAAGGAGTGTCATTAAATTCCTGACTCTTAACGAGATGTAGAGAACCAATGCTAATACAAACGCGGCACCTAACCAAGCTGCTGCGGCAATTGAATAATGCTGAAAAAGAGATGAAAATTCTGAAACTCCTACAAAGCTAAAACCTAAAACCAATAGTGCAACTCCCAATCCAGCTCCTGAGCTTACTCCTAAAATATAAGGGTCAGCCAATGGATTGCGAAAACTTGTTTGCATTAATAAACCACTCACAGACAAAGCAATACCTACAAGAACCGCAGTCAATGCTTTGGGAATTCTAAAATCTAACAAAATAAAATGAAGCGAAGTTTGCTTAAAAGGCGAAATAATAAATTCGAGAAATTCGGATAAATGAATAGTTACTGTTCCAAATAGTATATCAACCAGAAACAATAAAAGAAGCAATAATAACAATAAGTAATTTTTCAAATTGTTTTTCATCAAATAAGCACCAGTGCTATTTTATTTTGAGCAAACATTTTTGTAATCAAATAAATTTTAAGCACTTAGCAAAACGAATTATACAATTTAATTTGGTTCACTGCTTATAACTATTCAAAAAAACAAATAATTGTTTATCCTAAATTTGAAATTAATTGGGTAAAAAAAATAACAAAAAACAAGTTTTCCAAAATAATTTATTAGAAATATATTTTAGAAAACATCATTTCAAAAAAATAAGGTTAAGTTTATCCAAAAAGTTTTTGGAATAATTTATCGCGCCAAGTAACGGTAGAACGGTCATCTTCGTCATAGTAACCTTGTCCATAACCGTAACCATATCCGTAACCATAACCATAGCCATAACCATAGCCATAACCATAATCGTAACCATAAGGATTGGCTATTTTTATATCGTTTACTAAAAGACTCAAATTGTTTATATCGTTGTTGTTTTCGTATAAATCATTAATAAGTTTTAAGGCATTTGTGGTTGTATAGTTTTGCCTCATTACATAAACAAAAGTCTCGGTATGCTTAGAAAGTAGCAATGCATCAGTAACCAAAGCAATTGGTGGAGTATCTACAATTACGTAATCAAACTGTAGTTTTGCTTCTTCAAAAAATTGCGCCATTCGAGCAGAATCGACAAGTTCAGCCGGATTTGGTGGTACAGGACCTGCAAAAACTACATACAAATTTGGAATTTGTGTTTCCCTGAGAACTTCATTAAAGGACATTTCACTAATTAAGTAATTACTCATTCCGTAATTATTTTCGCCTTCAAACTCATAGTGAATCTTGGGTTTACGCAAATCTAGTCCAATCAAAAGGGTTTTTTTATCGCCCATTGCAATAATTGAAGCTAAGTTTACAGCACAAAAAGTTTTACCTTCACCACTTATAGTAGAAGTTACGGCAATAATTCTATCATTTTTTGCTGCTAACATGTATTGTAAATTGGTTCTGAGCGTTCTAAAGGATTCTGCAATAGGTGATTTTGGTCGTTCGAAAACAGGAATACCTGTTTTTTTTTCGTTATGCCCAACCATTCCTAAAATTGGAATCTTTGTATTTCGTTCAATATCTGAACGGTCGAGTATTTTATTGTTGAAAAATTCCCTCACAAAAATAAAAGCTAAAGGAATAATAAAACCAATCATCAAAGCTTTGTTTCTATTACCCTTTGTATCAGGTCCCATGTATTGAGCATCAACAGTTCTAGCAACGTCGAGCACTCGCGTATCGGGTCTATTTGAGGCTCTTGTAATACCTGCTTCGGTTCTTTTTTGCAACAAATAAGTGTAAATATTGTCGTTAAAATCGTATTTTCGCGTAATATTCAACATTTCCTTTTCTTTTTCGGGCAAAGCTTGAATTTTACTGGTTAAAAGTGAGATTTTTTGCGACAGTTCTTTTTTCTGTTCCATAAGAACGGATTTACTATTTGCCAAATATTTAAGCAATTTTTCCTTTGTTAAATCTTGAAGCCTTTTATTTTTACCAAAAACTGGGATATCGTCCGTTGTTTCCTTTATACCGTATTTGCTCACTTCGGCTTCATCATTTGCGTTAATCAAAATTTGCAGCATTTCTACCAACAAAGGGTCACTCACTCCCATCAATGAAGGTGGAATTAAATCATTTAAATTTGTATTTTTCTTTATTTCCTTTTCTAAATATTCATAATATCGAATATTTACACTATTAATGGCTTGTTGCGATTCAAAAAGTTTCAAATTTTGGTAAATTTCTTCACCTTCTCTACTAATATCAACCACATTGTTGCGAAGTCTAAAATCTTGCATATCATTTTCGGCAACACTTAATGAGTCCACAACGCCTTCAAGTTGTTCGTCAATAAATTTAATGGTACTTACTGCAATTTGATTCTTTTCAACAAGCCCATTCAAAATGTAAATTTCAATTATTTTATTAAGATAATCTACATCTTTAGCAGGTACTGAGCCATCCATCCATAACCAAAGCATGGTAGTCGATTTCATATATGCATCTACTTTTAATCGCGATGAATATTCTCTTACCAATTGGTCAACGTTTCTTATTCTAAAAAAATAATCTTCATCGGCACTTTTTGAATCAAATTCACCGCGCAAAGTGATATTAAAATTATAGCCAAATTGTGCAAATTGTTCACCAAATTCTAAATTTTGGCTGTATTGTTGGTTTTGAAGCGTTAATTGATATTCTCTATTTGAAATTAATTTAATATTAACATTACCAGATGCCTGTACTATAGAAGTATCATAATTTACAATAAAAGGCGCTGTTTTATATAATTCTTCGTTTCTAAATTTCCCTATGATATAATATTCGATTGGAAATTCGGGAATTGAATTAATTGTTTGGCGGGTTAGTAAAAACGAAGTCAAGATACCTCGCTCAGTTTCAACACTTTTATTTGCTTGAAAAAAACTTAATCCACCCAAATACTCTTCTGGAGCCGATTTGTCTTTTACCAAAATTGTAGAGTGAATGCTGTAAATCGGAGTGGTATATTTATTGTTAAAATATGCGTAAATGTACGCAATTGACAGCGAAATTACGAATAAATGCCAATTTCTTAAAAGTAAAAAAATGTACTTTTTATAATCAAAATTTGAATGAATTATTGGCGCGTGCTGACCGGTATGCTGTTGAGTATTGTTCATCAATTATTAATTTTTATTCAAATTGAGGATTAATAAAGTAGTTGTTATTATTGAAGTAATAGAAGTTAAAACATATACAAAATCTTGACTTTGAACTCTATATGATCTCCATTTCAAAGGTTTTACATAAACCATATCGTTTGGTAAAAGAAAAAACTCTTCGGAAGCCAAAATGTTTCGGTCTTGAAGGTCGATGTAAAAAGTTTTACGTCCTTCAGGCATTTGCCTTATTACCAATATTTTAGCTCTGTTTCCATAATCTGTAATTCCGCCTGCTCGTTCAATTGCTTCGTAAACATTTAGTTGGTCTTGATAGAAAACTACAGTGCCGGGAGTATTAAATTCACCTAAAAAAGTTACCTTAAAACTTACAAATCGAACACTAATATATGCGTCATCTAAATACTCGTCGGCTAATTCTTGAATGTGCTTAGTTGCCTCTGGAAGTGTTTTATTTCCAACCAAAACATCACCAATTATTGGCAATTTCACATATCCCGAATCGTTTACAATATATCCCGTAAAATAAAATTGAGAATTTGAATTGCTATTTGTTTGATTCATTTGATTTTGATTCAATTCACTAGAATTTCCTCCAAAACCCGAATTAAAGAAATTAGTTACTTCGGTGTTTACACTTTTTATATTTATACGTAATATATCGTGCTCGGCTATTCTATAATCAATGTCATGCTCGATGTATAAAGAATCAGTCATGTATTTATCAGCGACTTCGTCGTGTAAATAATAAAGTCTTTTTGAACAAGAGGTAAATAAAAATACAAGCAAAAATGCAATTAAAATATTTTTTTTCATCTATTTTATTCTTATTTCGTTTTTTTCAATTTTTAAATTTATAGTTTATCTGTAAAAAAGGATATTGTTTGAATTTTCAAAAAAAACACTACAAAATTTTTAGTTCTTTTGCGAAAAATACTCGCATTTTTTAAATGCAAATTCTATAAATACTATTCATTTTTTATAAAAAAAAAGATTTCATTAACGTACTAATTTGTTTTTTTATTTTTTTTATACAAAAACGAATTCAACTAAATTATTACCCTTTTTTATGCAAACAATCCTCTCAAGTGATTGCCAATTTGGAGTGCAAAAGTAAAAAGAATATTTGATGTTACAAGAAAACAAAGAGTGTAAATACTATGTTTTTATAAAAAAGATGTTAAAATGAGATAATCAATTAAAAATCAAAACATCACACGTTCAATTTGTATTTAAGTTGCGCGGGTGAAACTTCATAATAGTTTCTCTCAAAGCAGATTGTTCAATATGGGTGTAAATTTCAGTAGTTGTAATAGAAGCATGTCCCAACATTTCTTGAACTGCACGCAAATTTGCTCCACTTTCCACTAAATGCGTTGCAAAGGAATGCCTAAAAGTATGTGGGCTTATATCTTTCTTTATTTGAGCTAATTGCGCTAGTTCTTTCACTATTGTAAATATCATTACACGCGTTAATTGGCTCCCTCGCCTATTTAAAAAAACAATGTCTTCGGCTTTGGGTTTTATCGGGTATTCGGGGCGATATTCGTTTAAGTAAAGCTCCAGTTCCTCAATGGCTTGAGGGCTAATTGGAATCAAACGCTCTTTGTTGCCTTTTCCTAATACTTTAATAAAACCTAACCGTAAAAATAAATCGGAAATGCGTAAGTTAATTAATTCGCTTACTCGCAAACCACAACTATAAAGGGTTTCGATAATTGCACTGTTTCGATACGCTAAGGGTGAACTAAAATCTAATGCAGCTTTGAGCTTGTCAATTTCGGAAGTACTCAAAATATCGGGAATTTTACGTTCCATGTGTGGGGATTCAATGAGTTCAGCTGGGCTGGTTGTAATATATTCATCTACAACCAAATACTTAAAAAAAGCCTTTATTCCTGAAAGTATTCGAGCCTGCGAACCAACAGAAAAATGAAATTCTTGCTGATTGAGCCAAATAAAAAAACTCCGAATATGTTCAATCTGAACCTGCGAAGGAGCTGTATGAAGTGAATAAATATCAATAAATTCGACTAATTTGCTAATATCCTGAATGTATGCAAATATTGTATTTTGCGACAAAGATTTTTCTAATTTCAAATAAATCTGAAATTCGCTAATTTTTGTATTCCAAATAGAAAAAATATTTTGCATTATAAAATTCTTTCTTCTTGATAAACAGGCAATTCAATATAAAAAGTAGTGCCAATATTTACTTCAGTTTCAAACCAAACTTTGCCGTTCGCATTCTCGATAATATTTTTCACAATCGACAGTCCTAAACCCATTCCACTGGTTTTGGTAGTAAAATTCGGTCTAAATAAATGCTCTTTTACATGGTCAGGAATTCCAGTTCCGTTGTCGATTATTTTAACGATAATGCGTTTGTCGTTGTGCAAAAGTTCGACATGTATAAAACTGTCGATTGTTTTTTTCTTGGCTTGATGCGCATTTTTTATTAAATTGATAAAAGCTCTTGAAATTTGTTCTTCGTCAGCAAAAACACAAATATCGGAATAAATACCCTCTAAATTTGATAAAAGAGTCAAATCATCGTGATTTTCAAATAAACGTACAACACTTTCGAGCGTCAAACGAATATTAAATTTCTTGTTTTGTGCGGAAGGAATTTTTGCAAAATTTGAAAAACTAGTAGCAATCGACGATAGTCTATCAATTTGTTCAATCAATGTATTGCTCACATTTTCAATACGTACCGGAAAAGCTGGATCCTTATCAGTCCACGATTTTTTAAGCAGTTGAAGGCTCAATTTCATTGGCGTGAGCGGATTTTTAATTTCATGAGCTATCTGTTTTGCCATTTCGCGCCATGCACCTTCACGCTCAGATTTTCCAAGCATATCGGCACTTTTTGCCAATTCTACAAGCATTCTATTGTATTCTTTAATCAGTCCACCTATTTCGTCATCTCTCGAATACAGAATTTGCTCGTTGGTTTTTCCTAATTGAATTTCGCTAAATTTTGATTGCACTAGGCGCAAAGGTTGTACTATTTTATTGGAAATAAAAATCGCAACTATAATAGAAACTAACAAAAGTAATGCAAAAATATTAATCACTGAAACCACAAAACTCGAAACTTCTTCTTGCAAAATCTTTTCTTTTGCAAAAAAAGGCATATTTATATAGGCTAAAGGTTTATCGTTTATATTCATTAATCTGGCATAAGCTGATAAATACTCAAGCTCTCCCAATTTTTCGTCAAATGTAAAATAATTCTCGCCATTTATATGCAAATTTTTAAAAGCTAAAGGAGCTAATTTTCTGCCAAGTAATTCACGGTCAAATATTTCGGGAGTAGATGACGCGATTAAATCGCCTGAAGTAGAATATACATGAATATCGGTTGCAAATACATTTGCTATTTTTTTCAAAACCTGATACACTTCAGCTTGCGAAATAGAATCAAAATTAGTTTGATTATCATATTCGTACTCAAGCTCATTAATCACAGCAGTCAAATCAAGTTTTACATTTTTATTATAATTTCGTTCAGATTGTTTAATAATGTAATAAATAGATAAACCACCTACCGTTAAAATTGACAAAAATAAAATTGAAATCATTGAAAATTGAATCCTAAATTTCAAGCCATGCCGCATTTGTTGATAATAAAATGGCACTCTATTGACCATTAAAACTATATTCAAAAACATATAATACAACACAAAAATATACGATAAACTTACCAGCATATCGAGTGCTGACCTATATTGTCTACTAATTATAACGGTATAACCTCCGGTATTGCTTCGAACCAAATGTTGATAATAATTTTGAAAAAAAACAGATGAATCTTTGTTTTCAAAATTGTATTCCTTTAAATTGTATTTATATGAAAATGAACCTTTTTGGTTTTCCAGATGATTCTTAATATATTTAGCATAAGTATATTCTTCAAGCCGCGATTTTCTATAATAACTCTCATCTATAAGCACTTTCGGAAATCCTATTACTTTAGAACGCAGC
>DZBP01000050.1 GCA_022729915.1 Draconibacterium orientale
TCAAATTAATTTTAAGTTTAAATAAAAGACTTTTTTGTCTGCGTAATGTCAGTTACTAAATTTTGTTTATAATGCACTAAGAACTGGCACCACTTGCATTAAGTGCTTGGTTTATAATATTCATCAATTGTTTTGCAATCCATCAATTTGGGATGTAAAATATTATATAAATTATCAGGTTTAACAAATTGAATTTCTTCCGTTAAAAGATACTGAATATCAGTCGACATATTCCCTAAGTAATCAAAAGTAAACATAATTGCTCCTAATCCATTGTCGATAAAGTCAACATCTGTTAATAGTATTGGTTGTTTGGGTATTTTGTGATAATCAGCACGTTCTTTTTTGTTTAATACTCCTTCTTGGATTATACTGGTCATTAACATTAAACTATCTCTTATTTTGTTTACAAAATCAAATTTTTTAACGTGGGTCTCTAACTTTGTTTTTGAATTTGGTTTTTGAAATTCTAAAATTTTCACAATGCTTTTCATTTCTATAAAGTCTATGCGATTCTCTTCAACTAATATTTTCAGCCCATCACAAGATTTAATATCAACCCAGTTGTTGTTTTTACAAATAATTGTCTTTGTTGCATCAAAATCAATCACATCAACGTGGGACATAGGGCAACAACTTTTAGCAAGTGTACTAATAGTATAAACTTTAAAATATTTTTTATCTATCCCAAAATCAAGAACCTTTTTCAAAATATCTTTCATTGCCATACAACATCTTTTAATGGTTTTGCTAATTTTGAAAATATTTTATTCAAATCATGAGTTACTTCTGTAAGAATTGAATGCTGTTCATTTTCTTTAACTTCCGCTAAATAGTAACTTGCTTTATCTTTTAATCCAGCCTTTTCACTAAAATATCTCAATCCTTGTATCATATATGGACTATGTGAACTGATTATTACGGAAATTTCACTTTTAACTAATTCAGTAATCATATCTGCATATTTTAACTGCCATTCAGGATGCAAATGATTTTCTGGTTCATCAATAACAAGTAAGCTTCGGTCATTAAGCATGTTTGCTTGAATTAATAATTGAATTATTCCAAATGATTTTATTCCAGATGCTGTATTGCTTGGTTTAATTTTAATATTTTTCCCTGCTTCTAATTTTTGTGAGAATATAATTTCTTTTTCATTTCTGTCGAAAATATAACCTCCATTAATAATTGTAGATATTTTTTTCAGTATCTCAATTTGCTCTGCATTATTCTCAAAAAAATTGCCTGAAAAATATTTGGCACCTTCTATTTTTGTTACTAAATCTTTTATATGTAAAGCTGTTTTTGTTATTCGTCTTGGTATTATATTCTTATATTCAATTGTATCATCTTGGAGAAGAGTTTCTGAATTACTAATTAAATCATACATTTGAAGTAATAGTGGGGTCTCAATAAATATAACATCTTTAAATATCAATTTATCTTGAATATTTAAAGATGTTATATTATTATTATCAATTTCAAAATTTAGAATATTAAGGTTACCCGAAAAATAATTTACAGTAGATTTCCTTTTTGTTCCTTTTGGAGTTATTTCTGAATAGAATTCAGAAAATAAAACATTATTCAATGCACTTTTTATTTGTTCTTGTCTGTTTTCTTGGGCAAAAATATTTTTTTTAATTTCAGTAAGAAGTTTTAGAAGTACCCCCTTTTCATTTTCGGATATATTAAGTTCGTCTATTAATTGGAACTTGAATTTAAAAATTGCATCAACCTGTTCTTTAATCTGTTCTTCTGAAAAAATTGACAATTGGTTTTTGTCTAAAAACAAATGTAATTGACCTAAAAATTCATTGGGGTGAAACTGATTTCGAAAATTATTCTCATTGCTAAATACACCTTTTTGTCTAAGGTTGAAATATAATTTTTCAATCTTTTTTTTTATACTATGAATTTTACTTTCATTTAAATCTTGCTCATATCTACTTATTGCTTTAACAATTGAAAATATTAGCTTACCAATTGTGCTTTTTCCTGTATCATTTTCTCCTGCAATTACAGTCAATCCGTTCAGTTTTATTTCAGCATTATTTATTTTTCCTATATTTTTAATTTCAATTCTTTCTCCTAATGTTCTATTAAATTTCAATTCTGATATTTCGCCAAAAATATAAGCAACTGGATTAGAAAGGAATTCAATTTTTTCTTGACTAAATGTTCTAATTTCAGTTGGATTTTTGAAAACAATAGCAAACCTTTCGTTTAGAGTATTATCTAAAATTTCACCTTTTATTCTTTGTAATATCCAGTTATTGAAGATATTATTCTGGTAATTAAGAACATCAGCAAATTCATTCTTTTGCGAAAGTTCTTTTATCGTTAAAATTTCAGCTATTTCAGCTAAAAAATACTGCCCTCTACTCTCATTATTTCCTGCAATTAAAACTTTTTCAAATTTTTCTCCTTTATTTTTGTTAAATTTCCAGGCTAATGAAACTCCAAAATTTCTAATTTTTTCAAGAGAAGCCGAACCGTCACTTAAAAATATCCCTGTAAATTCAGGAATATCCTGATTTATAAGTTCTTTTATTTTCATCTTAATTATTTATTTTTGCTAAATTATCAAACTCAAGGTAATTTATTACCACAACATTCCAATAACCACCACCATACTAGCGGTTATTTCTTTCTCATTCCTAACTAAATACAATTTCATTTGACTTAAAATCATATTGTTGCAAAGATAATTAAATTTTTTATATTGCAAATAGTAGGAAAAATAAATTATTATTCTCAATTCTCAATTCTTAATGCCTTATTTTTAATACCTAAAGAAATCAAAGTAATACAAAATCTAATTCGGTAAATGGAAAATCACCTTCTTTTGATAAAAAATCACCTTCATGTCCTTTTAAAATTTTAAAAATTGTAATAATTCGGTTAAAACTCCTTCGCATTTGTTTTTTTGTCCTTCGCATTCGGTTAAAAATGCGAGGTAGCAAAAATTCGCTACATAGGTAAGCAAATGTGGGCATACAGCAATTATGCGAAGAGTAGAATGTACTTTATGCCCCAGTTCAAAACCAAAACCTCGCAAGCCGGCGAAGATAACGTTCTCATAGAGGACATAGTTGATAACCAAGACGATACTACGTCATAAAATTTGTTATTTGTTTTATTTGTTAAGCCAATGCTGCAAAGCGTTGGCTTTTTTTTTGTAAAAAATAACTACCTAAAGTTTTAAGACTTTTTAAATTGTTTTGGTTCAGTGATAGAGCGTTAGATTCATCTTGGCATCAACTGCATTTCGCCCAACAGTATAACAATAGATGCTACAAGGCGTAAAATCGTATATTATATCATCGTCTTCTTTTATTTCTTCTATATCGAGCGTAGTAACAAGTGTCCTGTCGATGCCATTTTTTTTGCAAAAAGATTTGAGATTCGATAAGTTTTGCAAACTTTTAACATATTTATTGCTCCATTTTATTTCTACAGCCCACAAAGGTTTTTGTTTTTCTGCCGAAAGACTTACTATATCTACTTCGCCATCTTTCCAGCGAGCATAAAAAGGCTTAAATTCAGTTTTATGTTCCCATTGCGAGAAAATAGCTGTTTCTACCATATTACCAATAAAATTATCGGTTTTATCAATTGGCAAAAACAATGCACTTCGCAAAGAAGGATTGGTAATATAAATTTTAAACGTTGTGGCACGTTTAAATTTTTTGGCATTTTGGTCTATCTTATGAATCACTCTAATTAAAAAAGCTGCTTCGAGGTATTCGATGTATCGTTTTATTGTATTTTTTGCAACTCCTGAACTCATTGATAATTCTTCATACGAAAATTCATTGCCCGAATTGTAGGCAATGGTAGTAAAAAGTTGGTTTAATTCTTGCACATCTTTTATTCCATACAAACTTGGTAAATCGCGCAAAAGTACTTTATCTATAATGTCGTTGCGAATATATCTTCCGGGATTTGCTTGAATTTGAGCAGAAAGAGAAACTTCGGGATAACCACCAAAATTGATGTAATCAATGAAATGCTTATTTAATTGTTCGATATTATCTGTTTTGAAATAATTTTTTACAACCCCTTTCCACTCTTTTGTGCCTTGCGAGATTAAATTGGATAAGCCTTTTAAATCAATATATTCGTGAAAAGTAAGTGGAGGCAACATAAAATCGGTAAATCTACCTGCGCCCGATTCGTTACTTTTTAATTTCAATGCAGCAGCAGCCGAACCGGAAACGATAAATTTTACTTTATGGTAACTATCTACTAGCGTTTTAAGGTGCAATTCCCAATCCTTGAGGTATTGGATTTCATCGAAAATAACATATTGTTCGCCCGAAGTATTTTGCCCTGTAATAGAAAAAAAATTAAGCAAAAGACTTTCCAATGCAAGCCCGCTATATATAGGATTTTCAATAGATAAATAGCAAATATTCTTAGGATTTATTCCCTTAGAAATTAAATCATGTACAAGATGAAAAAGCAAAACCGTTTTTCCTACTCTACGAGGTCCCATTAAAACAATGGCTCTTTTAATGTTTTTTTCATACACAAGGGGTGAGAATAAACTAAAGTAAAGCCGTTTCTTCATACTTGAATAATAGGGGTCTATTACTCCGGTTTCCCACCATGTATTTTCAAACTTTATTTTGCTTATAATTTGTTCCTCTGAAAATGGTTTCATTTCATTTAATTAGATTAGTTGGTTTATCTTATTTGCAAATATACAAAAATAAAATCAATAAACTAATTTTATTTGAATAATTTTTAATTTAATTTTTTTAAAAAATGAGTTATACTTTCATGCGATAATTTTACTTAAGATTTTTAAATATTTAGCAATGTTCTAATTGAAAAGTAATTATATGAAAATGAAAACACAAATTAAAAAGATTAAAGAAGTATAAAAATAGCTGTGTTTTTTTTTGAATAAAAAAAAGAGGAGCTAAACTATTTTTTTTTCATTTTAGTTCGGTAAAACAAAATATATCTTTAATTTTGAACGGTGTATTTATAATTAATAATTCATAATTTAAAAAAAAAAATGACAGTAGGATTTTCAACCATCGATTACATTATTTTTGCAGTTTATGCCTTTCTAATAATAGGTGTAGGGCTTTGGGTTTCGCGCAAAAAGGATGGAAAAGAAAAAACGTCAAATGATTATTTTTTGGCAAGTAAATCGCTCACTTGGTGGGCAGTAGGTGCTTCGCTGATAGCTGCTAATATTTCAGCCGAACAATTCATAGGAATGTCGGGTTCTGGTTATGTAATAGGTTTAGGAATAGCTTCTTACGAGTGGATGGCTGCAATAACTTTACTTATTGTAGGAAAATTCTTTTTGCCAGTATTTTTAAAAGCCGAAATATATACTATGCCTCAATACATTGAGAAACGCTACGACAATAGAGTGCGTACCGTTTTAGCCGTATTTTGGCTTTTGGTTTATGTATTTGTCAATTTAACGTCTGTTTTGTATCTTGGCGCTTTGGCTATTCGCACTATTATGGGCGTTCCATTGATTTGGGGAATAATTAGTTTGGCATTATTTGCTGCTATCTATTCGCTTTATGGTGGTCTTTCGGCAGTGGCTTGGACAGATGTAATTCAAGTAATTGTACTTGTAATTGGCGGTTTTGCAACTACTTACATAGCACTCGATGCCATTCCGGCAGCCGATGGCATTATAGAAGGCATGAGTTATCTTTACAAAAAAGCTCCCGAACATTTCGAAATGATTTTGGATAAGTCGCACCCCTCTTATATTGATTTGCCGGGTTTGGGTGTATTGCTTGGCGGTATGTGGATTGCTAATTTATACTATTGGGGTTTTAATCAATACATTATACAACGAGCTTTGGCTGCAAAAAGCTTAAAAGAAGCTCAAAACGGAATTATTTTTGCGGGATTTCTTAAAGTTATTTTGCCATTGATAGTGGTTGTACCCGGAATTGCAGCTTTTGTTTTAACTCAAGATACCGAATTACTTTCTCAACTCGGGGCACATGCTACCGAACATTTGCCTACTATGGATATGGCTGACAATGCTTATCCTTGGCTTCTGGGTTTGTTGCCTTATGGTCTTAAAGGTCTGGCATTTGCAGCCCTTGCAGCGGCAGTAGTCTCTTCGTTGGCTTCTATGCTCAATAGTACTTCCACTATTTTTACAATGGACATTTATAAACAATTCAAAAAAGACCAAAGTGAAGCTAAATTGGTGAATATAGGTCGCTTAACTGCATTTGTAGCCTTAATAATTGCCGTTTTAGTAGCCCCTTCGCTTCAAACGTTAGACCAAGCTTTCCAGTACATTCAAGAATATACGGGCATGGTAAGTCCGGGTGTTTTTGCTATTTTCTTATTTGGACTGTTCTGGAAAAGAGCTACTTCTAATTCTGCTCTTTGGGCTGCGGTTTTGTCAATACCTGTTTCTATGTTTTTCAAATTTGTATTCGTTCAAATGCCATGGATGGACCAAATGGGATATAGTTTCTTGGTAGTTAGTGCTATTATTATTATTATCAGTATGTTTGAAACTAAAGCTGCTACTTCTAAAGCCATTCCGATAAGTCGTGAATTGTTCAAAACGAGCATGGCTTTTAATCTTGGAGCAATTGTTATTTTTGCAATTGTTGCAATATTGTATATAATTTTCTGGTAAAAATGAATGCCAAAACAATTGAGCAATCGAATTGTTTTGGGTAGTTTATTAAATTTCAAAAAAAAAACATGATTTTAACAACAGGAGGAGCCGGTTACATTGGTTCGCATACAGTAGTAGAACTTCTAAATGCTAATTTTGAAGTGCTTATAGTTGACGATTTGTCCAATTCCAAAAAAGAAGTAATCGATAGAATAGAACAAATTACAGGAAAACGTCCTATTTTTCAGCAAATAGATTTAAAAGACAAGCAAAAAACCTTTGAATTGTTTCAAAAATACAAAAATATTGAAGCTATCATTCATTTTGCCGCTTCCAAAGCAGTAGGCGAATCGGTTGAAAATCCTTTGAAATACTACGAAAACAATATTGGTTCGTTGTTGAATGTAATGCTAGCAATGAAAGAGTTTGGTGTAGCTAACTTTGTGTTTTCGTCGTCGTGTACGGTTTACGGACAACCCGAAAAGCTTCCGGTTACGGAGCAAACTGAAAAAAAGCCGGCAGAATCGCCTTATGGAAATACCAAAATGATTTCAGAAGATATTTTAAAGGACTATGCTGTGGCAAATAAAAATTTTAAGGCAATTGCTTTGCGTTATTTTAATCCGATAGGTGCTCACCCAAGTGGCTTGATAGGCGAATTGCCAAATGGAGTTCCCACCAATTTAGTACCTTATGTAACTCAAACGGCTTGTGGTTTGCGTTCAAAGTTGAGTATTTTTGGCAACGACTACAACACACCCGATGGAAGTTGTATTCGCGACTACATTAATGTGGTAGATTTGGCTGAAGCTCATGTCGTTGCAATCAAACGACTTTTAGAATGTAAAAACAAAAGTAATTTTGAGTTTTTTAATATTGGTACAGGCGAAGGTGTTTCGGTGCTTGAAATCGTGAATACATTTGAAAAAGTAAACAAGCAAAAACTCAATTACGAAATCGTGAGCAGAAGAGCCGGCGATATTGAAAAAATATGGGCTGAAACAAGTTATGCAAATACAGAGTTAGGCTGGAAAGCAAAGAAAAGTTTAAACGAAACTTTAATTTCGGCATGGAACTGGGAGCAAAATTACAGAGCAATTCAAAAATAGAGCAAACACGATATGCCTTAAGAAAAAGATAGGAAGACAACGTATTTATAATAAATGAATTATATGAAATTGTAGAGAATTTTGAATGAAATAATTCATTTTAATTAAAGCTTATATTCAAAAATTAATATCTTTGCAAAAAATAAAAACATTAACATAATAATATATTTTAAAATGGCAATACATGTAACCGATGCAACTTTTGATGAAGTTGTAATTAAATCAGATAAATTAGTAATGGTCGATTTTTGGGCAGAGTGGTGTGGTCCGTGCCGCATGGTAGGTCCTATTGTAGAACAACTTGGCGATGAATATCCAAGCAATCTGTTGGCTTCAAAGCTTGATGTGGATTCAAATCCTACGGTTGCACGCAAGTTTAAGGTTATGAATATTCCTACTATCTTGTTTTTCAAAAATGGCGAACAAGTAGATAAAATAGTAGGCGCAGTTCCAAAATCGAAACTTGAACAAATTATTCAAAAGCATATTTAGATAGTTCGAACTATTTTTTTAAATTCAAATTGCAAAACTTTGCCAAAGTTTTAACCTTTGGCAAGGTATGTAATTCTTAATTCCTTATTTTTTCTTGAATGAAGTTACAAGATTTTACAGAATTTGACAATTTAGAATTCTTGGCAAAACAAATTGTGGAAGGATTTATAACTGGCTTGCACCGAAGTCCATTTCATGGTTTTTCTGTAGAATTTGCCGAACATAGGCTTTACAACAAAGGCGAATCAACTAAGCACATCGATTGGAAGTTGTATGCTCGCACCGAAAAACTTTTTGTAAAACGCTTCGAGGAAGAAACCAATTTGCGTTGTCAGATTGTTATAGATACTTCATCGTCAATGCTTTTTCCTGCTCACGACAAAAAGAAAAGTTCGAAGCTTGCTTTTGCTGCCGTAAGTAGTGCTGCACTTGTTTATTTAATGCGCAGACAGCGCGATTCTGTTGGTTTGTCCCTTTTTTCTGATAATTTGGAACTTCACACACAGGCAAAACTTTCAAAAGTTCATGCCGGAATTATTTATACAAAACTTGACCAATTGCTCGAAACCAAAATTACAGAGCAAAAAAGTAAAACCAATGCCGCACCCATGCTGCATCAAATAGCCGAAAGTGTACACAAACGCTCGTTGATTATTATTTTTAGCGATATGTTTGACCAAAACAATACGGAAGATGTTTTTTCGGCACTTCAACACCTCAAACATGCTAAACACGAGGTTATTTTATTTCATGTTACTGACAAATTGCTCGAAGAAGATTTTGATTTTCAAAACCGTCCTTACCGTTTTGTGGATTTAGAATCGGGCGAAGTTTTAAAAATAAACCCCAACGAACTGCGTGATGATTATCGTACATCGATTAAAACCTATATCAAAAACCTGAAACTTAAATGCAGCCAATACAAAATTGACTTTGTAGAAGCCGACATAAATAAAAGTTTTAAAGAAATATTACTCCCTTATTTGCTCAAGCGAAATAATTTGTATTGAGTTTTTTTTGCTTTTCATGGTTATTAAATGCTAATTTTCTGAAATATGGCTTTTCTGTTAAACCGATAAAATATTTGCCTTTCAGTTTTCTAAATAATTACGTTTTGTACTTTTAATCCGAACCTTTAACAAAGCTTAAATTATTTTTAGTTTTGGGTTTTATTACTAATTTTGTGAAAATTTCAAAGCAAATAGAATCTATTAAAAACCAAGATTCTAACTGATTACAAGTAAGTAGGTAAACAAAAAAAATGGCAATTTATTTTCATTAAAAAGAAATTAAGCACTAGTGCTATTTTATTTGGGCAACTTTTTTGTAATCAAATAGATTTTAAGCACTTGGTGAAATAAAATGTACAATTAAATTTAGTTCTCTTCTTATTTGTTATTGGTTACTTGTTAAATCCGTTTTTAAATTTTAAAAACAAAAACATATATAAAATGAAAGAAGTAATAAAAGTGATAAAATACTCTATTCCTTATTGGCGACATTCTCTATTAAATATATTTTTTAATATTTTATCCATTATAGCCTCACTGTTTTCGTTTACTTTATTGATTCCTTTTTTGCAAATATTGTTTAACAAATCGCAATTAATAACTAAAAGTGTACCTTTTGAATTTTCGATTAAATCACTCAATCATAATTTTTATTATTTTTTGAGCAAAATAATAATGGAAAACGGCTCATTTACAGCACTTATGGCGGTAAGCTTGTTTATAGTAGGAGCTACATTGCTCAAAACAGGTTTTGTTTATTTGGCAATGTACAATTTAGCTCCTATAATGAATGGAACAGTGCGCGATTTTCAAACCAATATTTACTCTAAAATACTGAGTTTGCCTTTAAGTTATTTTTCAAACGAGCGCAAAGGCGACCTTATAGCCCGTTTTACGAGCGATGTGCAAGAAATTAAATTTACAGTAACTGCCTCACTCGAAATGCTTTTTAGAGACCCGATTATGATTTTGCTTTATGTAACGTATCTTTTTTATTCGAGCACCGAACTTACTTTTTTTGTTTTGATTTTTATTCCTTTTGTAGGTTTATTAATAGGTCAATTGGGAAAAAGCTTGAAGCGACGCTCGATGCAGGCGCGTATTACAGTTGGCGAAATTCTTTCAATTTTGGAGGAAACGCTTGGTGGGTTGCGCATTATCAAAGCATTTAATTCCGAAAAAAGAATTAATCATAAGTTTGAAGAAAAAAATGAGTATTTATATAAAGTGATGAATAAAGTTATTCGCAAAGAATTTCTGTCGCATCCAGTAAGCGAATTTTTGGCTACGGCTGTAATCATCATTATAATTATATACGGAGGGAATCTCATTCTCAATAAGCAATCTGATTTGACAAGCGAAGCTTTTATTGCCTATATTGTTGTTTTTTCGCAAGTATTAAATCCCGCAAAGTCTTTATCCAAAGCTTATTACAATATACAGAAAGGTGCTGCTTCTATCGATAGAGTCGATAAAATTTTGCATTCTTTTTCTGATATTATCGAAAAAGAAAATCCGATAAGATTTTCTACGTTTGAAGAAAAAATAGAATATAAAAACATTTCGTTTAAATATGCCGACGAATTTGTATTGCGAAATATTGATTTAGAACTAACCAAAGGAAAAACCATTGCTTTAGTAGGTCAATCGGGCTCAGGCAAATCGACAATTGCAGACCTTTTGCCTCGTTTTTACAATGTTACTGAAGGCGAAATTTTAATCGACGACAAAAATATTAACGATTGTAGCATTTTCGATTTGCGCAATTTAATGGGAATCGTTAATCAAGAAGCCATCTTGTTCAACGACAGTATTTTTAATAACATTACTTTTGGCGTGGAAAATGCAAGTTTAGAAGAAGTAGAAAATGCAGCCAAAATTGCAAATGCTCACGAATTTATTATTCAAACTGAAAATAGTTATCAAACCAATATTGGCGACCGTGGCAGCAAACTCTCTGGCGGACAGCGTCAACGATTGAGTATAGCGCGTGCCGTTTTGAAAAATCCTCCAATTTTAATTCTCGACGAAGCCACATCAGCACTTGATACCGAGTCAGAAAGACTTGTACAAGAAGCAATTACTAACTTAATGAAAAACAGAACGTCCATAGTAATTGCTCACAGACTTTCGACCATAAAAAATGCCGACGAAATCTGTGTGTTACACGAAGGTAGAATTATAGAGCGCGGTAAGCACGATGAATTACTCGAAGTGGGTGGAACGTATAAAAAACTTCACGATTTGCAAATGTTTTAACTTTCAAAAAGTTATTTCAATAATAAAACGATGAGTTTGTTTATCAAATTAACTATTCCAAAGTTTAAGCTTTGGAATAGTTAGTAATCAATTGTTTACAAAAAAGTTAATATTCGTAATCTACCACTACTTTTTCGGCATCTAAACTTCTAAGAAATTTAACTACTTCTAAATGTGCTTGATGCACAGCATAATATTGCAAACCTTCTTTGTTTTCAAAATCAGAATCAATCACCAATTCAAAAGCAGTAGGCAAATCGGTAAAATTCAAACCCACTCTAAAGAATTTAATGGTTTCGATTTGTGCTGGAAGTGCTTCTAATCGTTGTTTTATTTCCAAAATGTTTTTTGTTCGCTCTTCGCCTTTATATTTTTCGGGCAAACGGAACATTACAATATGTTTTACCATTTTTAGTTTTCCTTTTATATATTTAAAATTCAATTATTTACAAGCAACTCAAATGCAATAGAATAAATATTTCAACTACTACTTCAAGAAAAACAAAATCGTAGATAGAAAACGGCATCTTAATATTTTTCTCAAAATGTATTCAAAAGTTGGATTCCAAGTTCCAATCGCTGCTATATCATTGAAAACATTGAATAAGAAATAGTTATTAAAAAAACATGTTTTTCATGCTTCTAATTTTTTACACAAAGATACAAAAAAACAACAAATAAAGCAATTGCTTTGCTAAATTTTAGTTTCGAGCGGTGATTTAGAGTGCTGTATAAATAAAAAGACTTCCTCAAAAAAAAGAGGAAGTCTGATTTTTAGTTCTAAATTTATCGTTTATTGTATTCCGGCAATTTTTTCGAGCATATCGGTAGTAAGCGATTTTGGTCTTTCGAGCGAATAACCTAAAGCTCTGTCCCAAGTGATGTTAGCCAAAACACCCATTGCTCTTCCTACACCAAACATAACGGTATAGAAATCGTATTCTTTTACACCATAATACCACTGAATTACACCCGATTGAGCATCTACGTTAGGCCAAGGATTTTTAGCTTTTCCCTTTGCCAACAAAATGTCAGGTACAATTCTAAACAACATATCTGTGTATTTGAAGATTTTATCTTGCGGCAAATGTTTCAAACAGAACTCACGTTGCGACATATAGCGAGGGTCAGTTTTGCGTAAAACGGCGTGTCCAAAACCCGGAATTACTTGTCCGCTATCGAGTGTTTCGATAACAAATTTCTTCATTAGCTCTTCCGTAAGTTCTTGTCCTTCAAGACGTTTTATTACTCCAAGCAGCCAACGCAACACTTCTTGGTTAGCCAAACCATGCAACGGACCAGCAAGTGCATTCATTCCGGCAGATAGCGAATAGTAAGCATCAGAAAGTGTAGAAGCAACTAAGTGAGTGGTGTGTGCCGAAGCATTTCCCGATTCGTGGTCGGAGTGAATGATGAAATACATGCGTGCTACATCGTCGTAAGGTGCAGGAATGCCCATCATGTGTGCAAAATTTGAACCCAAATCAAGCTCTGGTTTAGCAGCTATTGGAGTATCACTTTTGTACTTCATGCGATAAATGTAGGCAGCAATGCTAGGAATACGAGCCATAATGTTGGTTGCATCTTCGTACATGTATTCCCAAGCTTTCATTTTGTCGTAACCTTCTTCGTAGTGTTTTGCAAATTCCGATTCGCGTTGCATTGCAAGAATAACGGTCGAAAACATAGTCATTGGGTGCGTATCGCGCGACATACCTCTGAGTATATCATACACATACATAGGAACTTGACTTCTGCTTTTAAATTCGTCAATAATTTCAAACGTTTCGCTTTCGGTAGGAACTTCGCCGGTAAGCAAGAAAAACCAAAATGCTTCTACATACGGATAATCTTTTCCGGCTGGTTTTGGTAGCATTTCCATAACTTCTGGAATCGTTTTTCCTCTAAAACGAATACCTTCTTGTGGGTCAAGATATGAAATATCAGTTACTAAACTTTTAATATCGCGCATTCCTTGAATTACTTGCTCGATAGTTACTTCGCCAACTTTTACATTTCCAAATTCTTTTAGTAATCTTGTTGTACGTGGGCGATGTTCGGCTATTTTTTGCCTCAACTTTTCTTTTAATGTGGACATAGTAATAATATTTTATGGTTTTTTGCAGCTTTTTATTAAAAACACACAAAGCTGCTTTTTTCTATTTGTTAAAATAATTTCAAAAAAAAAAATGTTAAAATGAATTGTATTAAATAGTTAATCTAAAATAATTGAGTTTCTTTTGAATATTTTTGAAAAGATAGCTCATATTTTTTTATTGTATTAAGATATTTATTTAACTCATTAAATTTTTTTCCAAGATATAAAAAAAATCATATTTAAAAAAATAAATAGTTAAATAAGTAACGATAAATACATCACTATTCATGGTAAGTATATAAAAATGAATTTTTTGTTTTGTTTAAAAAATGAATTTTCTTGTTTGAGCTTAAGTAAATATAAATTGATGAAATTAAAATAAAAAAGCTTTCTCCAAAAAGTTGAACACTTTGTTGGGAGAAAGCTTTTGTTATTATTTAAAAATTGAAATAAATAGTTGATATTTTAGCAACTAGCTTCTTTTCTTAAAACTTTTTTTGAATCTTGTTTTAGAACTGTCTTTATCAAACTCTCTTTTGCCTTTGGGTTTAAAATCATTGCCACCAAAGCGTTTTTTCGGTTTGAATTCTCTGCTTTCCGAGCTTCTTTCTGGTCTGGCTTTGAAGTCGCCATCTGCACTTCTTTCGCGTTTGGGTTTGAATTCGTCGTTACCAAATCTACGTTTTGGACGGTCATCGCTACCAAATCCGCCTTCGCGTTTGGGTCTCGAATCTCTGCCAAAGCTACCTTCGCGTTTTGGCTTGAATTCATCGTTGCCAAATCTGCGTTTTGGACGGTCGTCGCCACCAAAGCTTCTTTTTGGGCGGTCATCGCTACCGAAACCTCCTTCGCGTTTAGGTCTTGAGTCTCTATCAAAGCTTCCTTCGCGTTTTGGTTTGAATTCATCGTTGCCAAATCTACGTTTTGGACGGTCATCGCCACCAAAGCTTCTTTTTGGACGGTCATCTCCGCCAAAGCTTCTTTTTGGACGGTCGTCGCCACCAAAACCACCTTCGCGTTTGGGTCTGGAATCTCTGCCAAAGCTGCCTTCGCGTTTGGGTCTCGAATCTCTATCCGAACTTCTTTCAAATTTTGCTTTAAAAGCTGGTTTTTCTTTGTCTCTAAACGCTTTCGGTTTCATATACGAATTTTCGCCATCTTCGTTTTTTTCAAATTTAGGCTTGTTTTCTTTTTTTACAAAAATTCGTTCGCGTTTAGGTTTGTAGAAACCTTTTTCGAAATTTAATTCTTTTTTAGGTTCAGAATCGTCTTCGTTGTCGAAACTTTCGTCTTCGTCGTTACCTTCAAACATAAATTCCGAAATCTCAGCATTTTCATCGTCGCCATCATAATTATCATCATGGTCGTTAAAATCTTCATCTTCATCTCCATCAAAATCATCGTCAGAATCGTCGTAGATATCTTCATCTTCGTCTTCCTCAATGATTTGAGTCATTTTTTTAGGTTCGTCTTCGAGTATGCTTTCGGCTTTTTGAGGTTTGTCGCCACGTAAATAAATTACCAATCCATTGAGAAAATTGCGAAGCAACTGATCACCACAAAGTTTGTAATTCTCGTGCTCTTCGCTACGAAAAATAGCACTCAACTCACTTTTTGTTACTTTAAAACCTGCAAGTAACAGTATTTCAACTATATCATCATTTGTTAATTGAAGAGCTACGCGCAGCTTCTTCATTATTTCATTGTTCACCATTTTTCGTTTGTTTATAGAAAAAAACATATTTGAATATTGCTGCAAAAGTAAACATATTACTGTAATTCACAAAAATAGTTTTATATCCACAGCGTTATTTATTGTTTTTTAATTTAGAGCTTTAAATCCGTAGGTCTATTTTTAACTATCTGAAATTCATCGTATCAATTGTTTGCAATATGCATACAAATCAATTCGCAACAAGTAGCTTACTAACAGATTGATACGATGACTTGCTTGTGTGAAGTTATTCTTCAACTTGTTTGTAGATTTTGTGTAAAAAAAACTCACGAATAAATACGAACATAAAGAAAGGAAGAAAAATAGGAGCTACAATTTTTTGAACGTTTCCCCATTGTTCGGCTTCGTGGCTGGCAATTAATGTATAAAACACCAAAAAACTTAAATAGCTTATTAATACTGCTGGAACAGAATTTACTAATATCCTAACCATAAGCATAATGGGTTGTTGTTTTTTTAGCTCTAGCATTCCGCTTTTGATGTAATATAGAGCTATAAGCGAAGTAATAATTGCACCCATGGAAGCCGAGAAATTTAAAAAGAATGTAACAAATTTTGGAAGCGTTTGGTAAAAGATTATAGCCTCACTTTTATTAAAATAATAATGTGTAAATAGCTCAAAAACAATCGCAAACAAAACCGAAGACAACAAAAATATCCCAATAATAATTTTGAGAACACCAAAGAAGTAATTTTTTTTCATGATTAAGTATGAATTTTCGATTAAATAAAAAATATATTTTAAAGTATTGATATTAACTATTTTTCAATACTATTTTATTTAAAATGCTCCGATAACTTTACCAAAAAGGCATCGGAACTAATTTTAAGCAGTACTTTTCGTTAGAATTTGAAAAACACCTAAAAATCTAACTGTTTACATTAAATAACAATGCTATTTCAGATTTTTAGGTATTTGCTTAACTATAAGCTATTTCAACGTTATGAATTTTAACTAAAATAAAAAGGTTTGGTTTTTTTCGAAAACAAAAATGAACAAATGCATTTAGTACTTTTTAAGCATAAAAAATATACGAAACTACAATAGCAGCAATAACTCCCGTAAGGTCAGCAAGTAAGCCAACTGTAATAGCATAGCGAGTATTGCGCACACTAATAGAGCCAAAGTAAACAGCTATAATATAGAAAGTAGTATCGGTTGCGCCCTGAAAAGTAGCAGCTACTTTGGCAGTAAACGAATCTACGCCGTAGGTTTTTATTGCTTCAATCATCATTCCACGCGAACCACTTCCGCTCAAAGGTCGCATGATAGCGGTTGGAAGCGCATTTACAAATCCTGTGTCAACTCCCATTAGATTAAAAACATAACTAACGCCTTGCATTAAAAAATCCATCGCACCAGAAGCTCTGAAAACTCCAATGGCTATCAATATTGCTACAAGGTAAGGAATAATCATAATAGACGTTGAAAATCCTTCTTTAGCTCCTTCTATAAAACTTTCGTAGATGTTTATTTTATTCTTGATTCCGACTAAAATAAAAGAAATAATGATGGTAAAAAGAATAAGAGTACCAGCTATGGACGAAATACGAGCCACTTCTTCTTGAGGAAGCGACACAAAATAATAAATCAAAAAGCTTACAAAAACAGAAAACCCGCCAAGATAAAGAATTACTGCTTTATTTATTAAATTGATGCGTTGGTAAATCGAAGTTACAATAATCCCAAACAAGGTAGAAATAAAAGTAGAAATAAGTATTGGAATAAATACTTCTGATGGATTTTTAGAGCCATTGGCTGCTAAAACTGCCATAATTGCCACCGGAATAATTGTTAAACCCGAAGTATTGAGCACCAAAAACATTATTTGAGCATTTGAAGCTCTGTCTTTGTCGGGGTTTAATTCTTGAAGTTCCTTCATAGCTTTAAGCCCCATGGGAGTAGCCGCATTGTCTAGCCCCAACATATTGGCTGCTATGTTCATAATAATAGAACCGTTAGCGGGGTGATTTTCTGGAATCTCAGGAAACAATTTTCTAAATAAAGGTGCCGCTCCTTTTGCAATGATGCGTATCATTCCGCCTTTTTCACCTATTTTCATTATTCCCAGCCACATAGTCATAGCGCCGGTGAGCCAAAGAGATATTTCAAAGCCAAGCTTTGAATTGTCGAATGTGCTGTTAATTAATGCCGGAAAAATATCTACATTTCCAAAAAAAATTAACTGGATAAGCCCTATCACAAAAGCTATCAAGAAAAAGGCTATCCAAATGTAGTTTAGTACCATGAGTTTTTGATTTGTATTATGAATTATGTTCTGATTTTTTTCACCACAAATTTAGTTTGTATTATTGAGTTCGCCAAATTTAAGCACCAGTGCTTTTTTTATTGGAGCAAACCTTTTTGTAATCAAATAGATTTTAAGCACTTGGCAAAACGAAATATACAATTTATTTTGTCTTAGTGCTTACTTTTACCTATTTTATACTTACTTTTTTATAGGGTTAAAGAATGTTTGATATAAAACAATTTATAGAAGCATTTAGATATAACTAACTATAGAAAAAGTTATCGTTTTTAAATTTTTTATTTTTCTTAGAAATGAGATTTTTGAGGTTTAATTTCAAAAAAGTTTCGTATAAACTGAAAACTTATTAATTTTGTAAAAAGTAAATTTAAAATAAATAAAATAATTGCCAGTTATCAATAATTCTTTTTTCATATAACAACGATGAGTGATAGTTTAAAATTAGTCGATTTTTTTGCACGCTTTGGTGTGGATTACAACATCTTGCGCGAAGTGATTAACGAAGCCTTATCCAAGGGCGGCGATTATTGCGATTTATATTTCCAGCACAGCCTTTCAAATTATATTGGTTTAGAAGATAAAGAAGTAAATAGAGCGTATTCAAATATTGATTTTGGCGTAGGCATACGTGTTCTCAAAGGTGAACAAACAGGTTACACCTTTACCGAAGAGCTAAGCCTCAAAGCTATGAAAAATGCAGCTCGCACGGCTGCCAACATTGCCAACAGTCCCCAAAAGATTGAACCTTTTGAGTTCTTTACCAAAGGACACCCTAATTATTATGCCATCAAAACGCATTGGGAGCAAGTGTCGGTAGATGAGAAGATTCCTTACTTGCAAACCATCAACGACAAAATATTTGCTTTAGACAAAAGAGTAATCAAATCGAATATATGGTTCAACAATACAACTACTTACATTCTTTTTGCCAACTCCGAAGGAGTGATTACTTACGACTACCAACCTCAGTCTAACCTTTCGGCAAATTGCACTGCCGAACAAAAAGGCAAACGTGAGAAAGGTTCGTTTGACCTTGCCGGACGACGTGGTATTGAGTTCTTTACGCCCGAAAACATCGACCGTATAGCTACCGAAGCTGTCAAGAGAACGGTAAGCCTTTTTGATGCAGTAAAACCCAAAGGCGGCGAAATGGAAGTGGTTTTGGCTGCCGGAAGTTCGGGCATTTTATTGCACGAAGCCATTGGACATGGTATGGAAGCCGACTTTAACCGCAAAGATATTTCTATTTTTAGCGACAAGATAGGCAAAAAGGTTGCCAACGATTTTGTTACCATAGTAGATGACGGCACAAACCCAAACATTAGAGGTTCCATCAACATCGACGATGAAGGCAATCAAAGTGAGTGTACTGTTTTGGTTAATAAAGGTATCATGGAAAGCTACCTTCACGACCGAATCAGTGCTAAGTTCTACAATGTAAAACCCACAGGCAACGGCAGACGTGAATCCTTCAGGCACGAACCAATGCCCCGAATGAGAAATACTTACATGTTGAATGGTCCGCACACCAAAGACGAAATCATTGCTTCTACCAAAAAAGGTCTTTATGCCATTTCGTTTAGCAATGGACAAGTAAACATTGGTGGTGGTGATTTTACCTTTTATGTAAAGTCTGGCTATCTGATTGAAAATGGTAAACTTACCAAACCTGTAAAAGACATTAACATCATTGGCAACGGTCCCGATGTGCTGAGCAAAATTTCTATGGTAGCCAATGATTTAGAAATGTCGGAAGGCGGTTGGACTTGTGGCAAAAACGGACAAGGCGTGCCCGTATCGCAAGGATTGCCTACTGTTAAAGTTTCCAGCATCACTGTGGGCGGTGTAGAGTAATTAAAACCTTAACTTTGCCAAAGTTCTGAACTTTGGCAAAGTTACAGTTTTAGTACTAGCATTTATTGATACGTATAAGCAAAAAAAATGACGATTTTGAGAAAACAACAGAAAGTATTAAATTTGTAGAAAAATAAAGAATGGAAATATTCGCAAAAATAACAGGTATAGAATATAAAATTAATCTTTCAAAGGAACTTGAAAAGATTGATTTTTCCGAATTTGATATAAATGAAACACCTTCAAGTTGTTTGATTTCAGATAAAAAGAAACTATTTGCACTTTCAAAGTGGGTTTCACCCAAAAGAACAAGAAGTTATCCTTATGAACTAATTTACAATACTTTATTAATAGCGAAAAAAATTACAATAATTCCAATTGTCAAAGACGAAGGTTTTGAAGGCGATAGAG
>DZBP01000051.1 GCA_022729915.1 Draconibacterium orientale
GCCTCACGGCACCAGATCCTAAGTCTGGCGCGGCTACCAATTACGCCACATCCGCGTTGTTTGAAATCGGCTGCAAATATAGAGACTATTTTTTATCTTGCAAATTTTTTTTCAAAAAAAAATAAAGTTTTTTTTTAGTTACTTAATTATCAACAAAATAATTTTTATTTTTTTTTGAAAAAAAAAATTTTTTAGCAGTTTTTAGCAGTTTAAACTATCATTGTTCTTTAATTTTCCGAAAAATGCTTTGAAAAAATTCATCTAAATTATTTTCAAAAACAAGTGAAAATAAAGAAAAACGAGTTGTTATTTTTTCAAACAACAACTCGTTTATTTTTATTTAATCATTTATTAGTCAATGATTTGGCAAGTAGGTGAATCTATTTTTTCAATGACTTTTTATCTTGAATCAAAATACAACGTACCGAAAACAAAAATTCTTTGTTGTAATTTAAAATAGGTGCCGTTTCGGTGTCTTTGTCCAAACGCACACATTTTGCATTCGTGCCATCTACCGAAGTGCCTGACCAGAAGAAAGTTGTAATATGTTCTTCCTTTGAAGCTCCAAGATTGTTAATGTACCCAGCACCCAAACCAGTAAATCCGCTCGTATTGGTTGCTCCCAAGTTAGGAGCAGTCCAATTGGGTGAAATAACTCCCTCTATATTAGCATCTTTCATTTTTCCGCCGGCTACCGATTCGCCGCCCAAGCCTGAAATGAGAATATTCAAATCGTTTTGAGTTGGAATGCGCCAGCCATCAGGAGCAACTCCTTGCGCTACCGACCAATTGTAAAGCCTTCCATATTTTCCACAAAAAGCATCATTAAGATCAAAACAATTTGAATTAGATGCTGCATAATTTAAGTTTTGTTTCATCCAAATTTGGTCGCCAATTACAACTATATCGTACCATTTTGAATCGCGCTTGTCTTTGAATTTTTTATTGGTAGTAAATGATTCTTGATTGCTGTACACAATTCCGGCATCATTTATTGCATAAGCTCTAATGTAATACTTGGTTTCCATTTCTAAACCTTCTACCGAACTTGCAAAATTTCCGGTTGATGCTTTGATTCCTAGTTCTGTTTTCGAATCTGCAATCGTTGGATCTGCACTTTTTGACCAAACGTGTCCATGCTGCGTTATCGTTCCTAAGCCGGTAGAAGAAATATTTCCGGTTATTTTAGCAAAATTGAACTCAATATCCGATGCTGCATTTGTTAATAATACCGCTTCGCCAGGAAGCGTAGAAAATGTAATATTATCGCTATAAATTGTTCCATATTTATTGGTTGCATAAGCTTTTACATAATACTGTGTGCCCGATTCTAAACCTATTAAACTTGATTCGAAAGCACTATTTTCGGCTGTAGCTCCAAAATTTGTAGTGTTATCAGCTATGGTAGGCGCACTGCTCGTACTCCAGCAATGCCCATAAGCTATAACTTGCGCATCGCCGACAGTTAAAATTCTACCAGCAACTTTTGCACTTGTCATGGTAATATTGTTAGCTTGATTGATAGAAACATTCGGTTTTCCACCAGCTTTAAGCTGAATATTAACGCTTACCGTTTTGTTAGCGACTAAACCTACTGTTTGTGAGCCATCTATATAGCCTTGTTTTACGGCTTTTAATACATAACTTCTAACTTTTACATTGGTATAAGTAAAAACTCCTTGCGCATTTGTAGTGGTAGCCTCTAAACTATCCGATGTAATGGTTGCATTTTCCAAAGGTTTTCCGCTCTGATCTTTCACTGTTCCTGAGATATTCCCGTATTGAACTGTTGGCTCGGGTTCTGGTTCTTTATTGCACGCACTAAAACTTATTACCAGCAAAAGAAATAAACTAAGAACTATATAAATGGAAGTATTTTTAAAATTCGTTTTCATATTTTCGTATGTTTTTTTTCAAAAATTTTGGATTATTATTCGCTGCAAAGATAGAAATAAGGAATTAAAAAAACATATATTTTAGCAAACTACCTATTTACCAAATTAATTATTTTGCTATTAAAATAGGTATCAACTATTGAATTCGAGTGCTTTTTTGAAAATAAAAAAGAATAAAAAAAGAAGCAGCTTTTTGTTTTTTTAAAGTAAAAAAAGTGTTTCAATCTAAAAAAATAGCAAAAATCAACTACAACTACAGTGTGAATAAAATGAAATCAAGCATCAAAATAAATGATTATTTGATGCTTGAAAAAATGCAAATAAGTTAAATATCAACCTCTAAAGTACTTTAACCAAAGCACCCCATTTTTTATCTACTTTAAAATTATGCTTCAAATAATAGTTTCCGAACAAAAAGTGAGCTTTAATAATTTTAACTCTTTGCGAGCGCATACGTATGAAAAAATCTTCTATCATGCCAGAGCCTACACCTCGCCCATGAAGCGGAGCTGTAACCACTGTTCCGTCAAGTAAAACAATGTCATTTTCGAGAATTTTATAGCATAGTCCGGCAATAATATTTGAATCAGAATCCATTACCAAGAAATGTTTATCCATTTTAGAAATTTCTTTTGGATAATTTTCTTTGTAAAATAATTTATAAATAGAGCCTGTTTCGCTAGGAGTAAGTGGTTCACGCATAGTATATTCTACATTGTTTTTGTCTTTTAAAACAGAACTTACTACCACGTGTTTTTCTTTTTCTTCGCCAATTTTCAAAATAGTAACTCGCTGTTGGTCAGGCATTTTAGGAAATACCATTTTACTAAAAATCAATTTATCGGTTTCTTTTGTCAAACTCTCCTGCAAATCGGAAAGTTCAATCAATTGAATTGGCTTAATATTAGAATCTTCTGACATAATTCTAAGCAAAGTATCAAAAGCCTCAGCACTTTCATTTTCAGCATTTTTAAAATATGTTTCTCTGTAAAAACGATACCTCACTATTTCTGGATATTGATTTAACCTGTAAAGTTCAAACAATTCGGCAATAGTTTGTTCTTTTGCAACAACATCAGCAAGTGGATTTTTCCTAATCCAATCGGTATAACGGTCTATGGCATTGAACAATGCAATAGGAAGATAGTATCGTTTAGAAAGTCCTTCGAGGTAATTATCTAAAGCTAAAACCAAAGCCTGATAATGCATAACATTCACATTCTTAGACAATTCTTCTCTAAAGGATTTTAACAACTTCGTACTTTCATTTTTTCCAAAAGCTTCAATCATTGCATGAAATATCCAACTTATATTCAGATGTTTGTACAAATTTGGGTAGTGAGCAATGGTTTTGTTGTAAAAATTATGATACATTGCAATAATAAGCGGGTAAACAGAATCAACTCTTTTCCAGCCAGAAAGTGAAATAACTATCGAGCTATCAGAAAAATCGGTTTCGGGAACAACCACATTGTTGGGAGAAACAAATCCTGGCAAAATTCTACGTCGGCTATTGTGCCATGCTTTGTAAAATGCGCTCATTCCTTTTATGAAAAGCTTTCGCCAAACGTTGGGCAAATCGATAACTCCCACGCTGAGTTGTATTTGCGCTAACGAACGAATTTTTTCCCAAGCCGAAACTTCACTTACATATCGTGCTGACGAAATTCCAATTCGTGGATTGTAGCAACCAAATTGAGTCAAAACCGGAGTTCCAAAAGGATGTCCGGCAATGGACAAATATCGCTGAATGGTTTTAAGTCCTTCTGTCTCAGTGATTGCCTTATTTATAGACATTAACAAATCGAAATGTTTGCCTTTAGTAGTGTTAATGCTCAACCTAAAATACATACTTTTGCTGTAGCTTCGCACTCTCGAAACCCAAATGCCTTTTGGCGGTATATCAGAAAGTTTGAAATTCAAATCGTCGAAAGCCAAGAAAATAGATTGTGCTAAAAAATTATCTACTTTCAATTTTTCTTTCACTATTTGAATAACTTCTTCGGTAATTCCATCGTCGAAAAGAATGATATCTTCCCATGTTTCATCGGTAAGTATTTCGGTTTTTTTATCAATATACTTTTGAAAACGAGTATACAATTTGAAAAAATATTCTTCGGCTAATTTTGCTAAAACCGGTTCGTTATCCATAAGCCTCCAACTAGCAAATTCGGCTCTAATAGAACCATAATATTTAGGATAATTAAGTCCAAAATTATACAAAAGACGGAAAATATTGTCGAATTGGCTTCGCATATTTTCAGTAGCAGGCCACTCTAATTCATTGCGATAGGCATACATACGCTTGCGAAGTGAATCGAGATGTCGTTTGCCAATGTTGGTTTTAGCAATTATCATAATCGATTCTTCGTTCAAAAAAGTTTTCCCTGATTTAATAAATGCCGGAAAAACAGAAGTAAGGTCGGAATCTGGGTCTTTAGAAATTAATATTCGGTATGCCATAATTCTCAAATTTTCGTCGCTATGGCACGATAAAGATTCTATTCGACGACGAATTACTTCGGCATTATTTCGATCATAGTCGGGAAAAACGGTTTCAATTTCCGAAAGGTTTTTCAACGCAATTTTTGGCTCACTATGCAAAGCCATTGATAATAAGTTATTTAAAAAAATCAAATCTGAATCGTTCACCGATTTTACAAACGGAATTTGCTCTGGAGTATATACTTTTCTGTCGTTGGGAATGCATATTTCGGAATAAAAGTCTTTTAAAGGCAAATCAAAACTTTCCTTACAAGGTGAAAAAGCAATCAATTCGGGATTTGCAACCCACAAGCGAGGTTGTCGTACCAAACGACCAATATCTATCGTATTGGTTTTCATTCGATAAACTAAGTCGCCTATTCTAAATTTATCAGTATCTGCATATTTTTGTATTCTCAGCGTTTGTTTTGTTCTAATATTATACAAACCATTGTCATTCAATATAATATCATTTTCTAAAATACCAATATCGCGATAAAACCAACGTGGAACACTGATTTGTACCTCTCCCATTTGAAAGTAAATATGGTTTCGCTTGTAAAGTTTTTTTACTAACTCTTCATAATTTTGCTCGATTACTTTTCTTTTGAATGAACCTTTAGCTGTAAGTTCGCCCTGTTCTTCAGAAAAATCTCTGTCCAAAACTGTAAAATTGATAACTCGCTCATAAGGTGCGAGTTCCTTGTTCGCACTGCTTACTATTTGATGAAAATATTCGTTTCTATTTTCCTCTGAACCCATTGATTTTAAGATAGTTTCATTCAAATCGGGCACAATGAGCAAAACATTGTAAGGTTTAGCATCTCCTACTACAAAGGTGCTTTTAATTCCGGGAACTCCCGAAAAACGTTTTTCAATCATTCCGGGAGCAACGGTTTGACCTTTATCATTTTTGTAAATATCTTTTACTCTGTCAATTATTTCATGGTGTCCATCGTTTCTGATTTTAAAAACATCGCCCGTTTTGAGCCAATAATCTTCTTCGTGAGGATAAGGAATTACTTGGTCTGGCTGTGCATCTTCAAGATATTTAGCAAGATAGTGTCCTTTGAGCTCAAGTTCGTTTTCATCGCCCAAGCGAGTAACAATTCCTGGAAGCGCAATTCCTGTAGAGTTTTCGATGTAATTTCCGGGCGGAGTCATCGTAATTCCACCAGTTGCTTCGGTCATTCCAAAGCCACTACAAAGTTCAACTCCATAATTTTGAAAAAACCTGAATATTTTTGGATCTAGATAACCAGCAGCTGATAATCCCCAATGTAAATTTTTACCAATAATATTTTTTACTGCATCGTGTTTTTTCGTTTCTGAATCTAGATTTTCAGTTTTTTTAATGCACTCATCGTACAATTGTACCCAACGAATTGGAACACTAATAAATATGCTCGGATTTAGCTCCGGAAAAAGTTTGAGTAGTGTAGCAGAAGAAGCATTTCCAGCAAAAGTGTAAGTTGCACTCCAATAGATGCTTCCGGTAAGTTCTAAATATCTGCCAAAAGTATGAAAAAGAGGTAAAAAACAGAGGAAAATTTCTTTTTTGCCAACTTTTGGTAAAGCAGCAGCACGTGCAAAGCGCTTACTTACAATATTATATATCGAAAAAGATACTCCTTTTGGCATTCCGGTACTTCCCGAAGTAAACATGGTAGTCGCAACTTGATTGTTGCGTTTACGTTTGCGTTTCGATAAAATTAAATCGGCTTCTTTTATTGAAAACGTCTTGCATTCTTTACCTAAATAAAAATCGGTTTTAGCACTTTTTTCGAGTTCAGGCGCAGTTACTACTATTTTAACTTCTTTTCCAGACATTTCAACTGCTTGAGTTACTACTTTTAACCGCTCCATGGTGTCGGTTATCACATAGTTAATATCAAGTGTTTCAAATATATACGCAAGAATATCGGCACTAAAATGTATATTTAAAGGAGTATTAAAAATATCGAACGCCAAACAAGCCAAATCGACTGAAGCACCTTCTATGCTGTTGTTCAAATAGATAGCAACTCTAGGTTTTTCAGGCTGATGAAAATAAAAAAATGCAGCAATTTCTTTTAAATGCTGAAAAACTTGTTTGTAAGTCCAAGCTGAAATATTCTCTTCCGACATATCTCGAAATAAAACCTTATCTGGGTGTTTTTCAACTCTTTGAATGAGCATATCTAAAAAATTGTAATCTGTTTTTTGCATAATAGCAAAAACAGTTTCTGCCCAATTATTCCTATTTTCTACTGTTTCTAAAGCAGACAAAAAATCGGGAGTACGAGTTTTGTCAAGAAAATTAAACCATGTTTCTTTGTTAATTTCATCGGAATTTAATAATTCGTTAGCACTCTCCAAAAATGAAATAGCACTCCCAAATTGACTTAAATTTACATTCTCACCATCTAATGCTTTTAAAAATATTTTTGTATTCATTATTTTTGTTTTTCGGTTTAAACTCATTTAAAAATATTTAGTAAAATACAATAAAATTTCTTTTAAACAACTCAATTACTGATATTTAAATTACTTAATATGTAAAAGCATTTTTACATCGCAGCCATTGTGCCCAGTGCCACCAATATACTCGCTAATTTCTTCAAAACTATATTTTTTATACAAAGCTTGTGCGCTGTGCATATTGCTTATTGTTTCGAGGTAAATTCTTTTAAAATTAAATTCTTCGGCTTTTTCAATCGAAAGTTCAATAAGTTTTTTGCCAATTTTCAATCCTCTTGCTTTTTTGAGTAAGTACATTCGTTGAAGCTCACAAATACTTGAATCATATTCAATTAACTGTTTTATTCCACAACCTCCTACTATTTCACCATCTAAAATAGCGACATAGTAAATGGAATTTGGTTCTAAATATTGCTCGTACATAGAATTTGCTTTTGGGTCGCCAAGCATAGTAGTTTTGGGGTCTGCGCCAAATTCGGTTAAAACTTCCTTAATAATAGAAGCTATTTGAGGGTTGTCGTTTTTTCTTATTTTTCTTATTTCAAGCATCTTCAATTTAATTAATATTTTGCTATTTGCAATTTTTAAAATTTATCTTAAAAAAAATATACCGAACTAAAATTTGAATAAGTTATTGAATATTAAAAAATTAATAAAAGAAACCAAACGATTTATTTTAAAACATAAAATAATACTTATTTGTTCATTTTCTTAATATCAAAAAAAAAAACTTCAAAACTTACTTATTTAGAAACAGACAAATATATTAAATTATTTCCAATCAAAAAACGAAATTAAAAAAAATAAAACAATATTTTCAAAATAAAACAGAATACTATTGCAATTTAAATGTTTACTGCTATTTTTGTAAGTTCCAATTCAAATAGAATGGATAATATTATATACAAATAGAAAAATATACCATTAAAAAATGATATTAATATATTTAATTATTGGCGCAACGGCATTTGTTTCGTATCAAGCATTTGAAGATAAAATACTGTATAAGAAGCTTTTATACAATCCTTATGTTGTGCACAAATACAAACAATACTACCGTTTTTTGTCGCACACATTGGTGCATTCAGATTGGTCACATTTGATATTCAATATGTTGACTCTATATTTTTTTGCTGACACGAGTTACAATTACCTCAATGCCTATTTAGGAAAAGGTACTTTCTTTTTCATGCTTTTGTACATAGCAGGTGCTATAGTGGCTTCATTACCCTCTTTTTTCCAGCATAAAAACCATAGCTGGTACAATGCAGTGGGCGCATCGGGAGCAGTTTCGGCGGTTTTATTTTCAACTATTTTTTTCGACCCTTGGGTAGGAATTATGCTTTTTTTGATACCAGTTCCAATTCCGGGTTTTGTTTTTGGGCTTATTTATTTAGTTGCTTCAAGTTATATGAGCAAAAAAGGAGGCGATAATATTGCGCATGACGCGCACATAGCCGGAGGTGTTTTTTGATTTATATTTCCAATGCTTATTAAGCCCGAGTTATATCAGGTATTTCTTAACCAATTGTTGTCCTAACTTTAGAGCTTTAAAATGAACAAAGCTATTTTTTTAGATAGAGATGGTGTAATCAACAGTGATATAGGACATTACTATGTTTATAGACAAGCAGATTTGAAAATTAACGACGGAATTATACAAAGTTTACAAAGATTTCAAACTGCCGGTTTTTTACTAATTATTATCTCAAACCAAGGCGGAATAGCCAAAGGAGAATATTCAAAAGCCGATACAGACTTATTTCATTCAAAATTAAATTCCATTTTTGCCGAAAATAATATTTTTATTGGCGAGATTTATTATTGTCCTCACCACTCGGAAATTGAAAAATGTATTTGCAGAAAGCCTGATTCTCAATTAATTGAAAAAGCAATGGCACGGTTTAAAATTGATGTTGAAAACTCTTTTTTTATTGGCGACTCCGAAAGAGATATTAAAGCAGCAAAAAAAGTAAAATTAAATACCCTAAAAATTGATTCAAACCAAAATATTTCAGATATTTGCACACAAATACTTGCCAGAAATGATTATTAAAGGCATTATTTTAAACATTGTAATTACAAAAAATTGTTTTGAGTATCCATTTAAAATAAGAAAAAATTGCTGCATTTTAATTTAAACGGACAGCTTTACCCTGAAAACGAGTTAGTTTTGAGTGTTAAAAACAGAGCATTTCGCTATGGTGATGCACTTTTTGAAAGTATGCACGCTAATGGTATGCAAGTGTATTTTTTTGAAAAACACTTTGCGCGTCTTACCACCGGAATGAAAATGTTAAAAATGGAAATTCCTTATACTTTTTCAAAAGTTTTCTTGGAAAATGAAATTGAAGGAACGTTGCATAAAAATAGGCTTTTTCAAGGTGCTCGTGTACGTTTGATGATTTTTAGAAATGGAGGCGGATTGTACACGCCTGAAACAAATAAAATCTCTTATTTAATTGAGGTTGATAAACTTGAAACTGATACATACGATTTAAATACGAAAGGTCTTATTATAGACATTTACAAAGATGCTCGTGTTGCAAGAAGCTCATTTTCAAGTCTTAAAACTGCAAATTCTTTACCTTACATACTTGCTGCCATTTACCGAGATGAGAATAAACTCGACGAGTGTGTTTTGCTCAATGAAGCTGACGAATTGGTTGAAGGTACTGGCTCTAATATATTTTTAATTTGGAAAGAAAACCTCTTTACTCCAAATCTGAGTTCGGGTTGTGTGGGTGGCGTTATGCGCCATCAAATTTTACAGTTAGCAAAGGAATTGAATATCAGAATTGTACCAGATTACAAGCTTACCGAAAAAGAATTGAGTGCTTGCGATGAAGTTTTTTTTACCAATGCTGTAAAAGGAATTCGTTGGGCAGTGGCGTATAAAAATAAAAGGTATTTTAATCGATTCAGTCGCCTGTTGCACAATAAGTTAATTGAAAATACAATCTTTTAATGTAGTAAATTGTTACATTGATAAAGAGGTCGAATGATAATAATATTACCAAAATAGTTTATAAAATATCTCTTTTATTTTTTTTAAAATTAGTATGATTTTTCGATACAAATCTTTTTAAATAAAAAACAGTAAATCTTCTATGTTTTTGCATTTATGCTTCTATTTTATAAAAACACTGTAAATCAACAATTTATGTGATTGCAAAAATAAATACTTCTACTTAAATAGAATAAATTGCATGTATAAAAAAAACGCTTTTACTAAACTTTTTCCAGCTTAAAAAAGCGTTTTTTTTTGAAATTAAAATCCAGTTTTTTCAATCTTGCTTTTTTTGTTCTTTTGCCCAAGTATCGCGCAAAGCTACAGTTCTATTAAAAACAGGATTCTCGTGAGTTGCGTCGTAATCTAAACAAAAATAGCCCAAACGCTCAAATTGATAACTATCTTCAACTTTTGCATCGGCTAAACTTGGCTCTAATTTGCAATTTTTTAGAACTTGCAAAGAATCCGAATTGAGTGAATCTAAAAAGTTTTTTCCCTCAGCATCAGGCGATTCGTCGCTAAAAAGTCGGTCATAAAGCCTAACATCGGAGTTGAGTGCGTGTGGAGCCGAAACCCAATGCAAAGTACCTTTTACTTTTCGTCCGTCAGGCGATTTTCCGCCTTTAGAAAGTGGGTCGTAGATGCATTCGAGTTGAATTACATTACCACTTTCGTCTTTAATAATGTCGGTACACGTAATAAAATAGGCATAACGCAAGCGCACTTCGCCACCTTTTGATAAACGGAAAAACTTTTTAGGAGCATCTTCCATAAAATCTTCGTGTTCAATATAAATCTCACGCGAAAAAGGAATTTGTCTTGTGCCGGCAGTTTCGTCTTCAGGATTATTTACCGCTTCCAGCCATTCTGTTTCGCCTTCCGGATAATTGGTTATCACCACTTTAAGAGGATTCAACACTCCCATTACACGCAAAGCTTTCTTATTCAAATCTTCGCGAATACTGAATTCTAAAAGAGCAACATCAATTACGTTATTTCTTTTGGCAATGCCAATGGTGTCGGCAAAATTGCGAATTGATGCCGCAGTATAACCTCTTCGGCGCAATCCCGAAATAGTTGGCATTCGTGGGTCGTTCCAACCGCTAACTAAGTTTTCCTTAACCAGTTGCAACAATTTACGTTTGCTCATTACCGTATAGTTCAGGTTCAAACGAGCAAATTCAATTTGTCGAGGTCTGTATTGAGTTTCAATAATATTGTCTAAACACCAATCGTACAGAGGTCTATGCACCTCAAACTCAAGAGTACAAAGCGAATGCGTAATTCCTTCGATGTAGTCGGACTGTCCGTGTGCAAAATCGTACATTGGGTAAATGCACCATTTATCGCCAGTTCGGTGATGATGCGCGTGCTTTATGCGGTACAAAAGCGGGTCGCGCATGTGCATATTGGACGAAGCCATATCAATTTTAGCTCGAAGCGAATAAGTGCCTTCGGCAAATTCGCCATTGCGCATGCGTTCAAATAGTTGCAAGTTTTCTTCTACGCTTCGGTCGCGGTAAGGGCTAAATTGTCCGGCTTGAGTTGGAGTTCCTTTTTGAGCCGCAATCTCTTCAGCCGAAAGCTGGCAAACATAAGCTAAACCTTTATTTATTAACAGAATAGCATATTGATATAAGGTTTCAAAATAATCGGAAGCAAAGAAAATATTGTCTTTCCAATCAAAACCCAACCATTTAATATCTTCTTTTATCGATTCAACATATTCCACATCTTCTTTTACCGGATTGGTATCATCGAATCTCAAATTGCAAGTGCCGTTGTATTTCTGCGCCAATCCAAAGTTCAAACATATTGACTTTGCATGCCCAATGTGCAGATAACCATTAGGTTCTGGTGGAAATCGTGTATGAACTCGCGAATTATTTTTGCCATTTTTAATATCCTCTTCGATAATTTGTTCAATAAAATTCAATGATTTTTCTTCTTTCTCACTCATCGTTTTTTTTGATTATAAAAATTTATGAAATATATAGTATTGTTCTTTAAAAAATTCAATTCGTTGATTTTCAAAGGCTTTAAATTTTAAAAAAATCTTTTTGTTTAAAGCATAATTTAAAATTTGACTCTTTTTTTGAATAAAAAAAAGTATAATTTCATTTTTTTTGAAGTCAAATTTTCAAACTACAAAGATAAAAAGCTTTTACATATTTATAAGCTATTTTTTTTGAAAAAAAATATTATTTTTTTTAAGAAACTTTCCGTTTTATAAAAATAGATGTTAATTTAGCCAAAAATTCACAGTAAACTTTTTTGTTCAATTTTGAGTTTTAAATAAGGCTTAAATTTAAGTAACGAATCAAAATTCTTTCCTTTGGGAATATGCAAAAGTACTTAATTATCAATGCTTTTAAAACGGAATTAACCGATTAGAAAAATTGTGCTGTGTTTCATTTTTTTACTGTTTGGGGTGCAAAACTTAGTCAATTTACTTTTTCGTTTTTGAGCTTAGGTTAACAGATAAAAATTGTTACACACAATAAATCCATTCAAAATGGTTTTCCAATTGATTAAAAAATATTGTAACTTTGCCCACCGATTCTAAATAAATTGAAGTATGACAAAAGTTGCAAATCCAATTATAAATAGATTGAATTATGACAAAAGTTGCAAATCCGATATATGATGTAGTTTTTAAATACTTATTATCAGACAATAAGATTGCAAAACTATTAATTTCAGACCTTTTAGGAGTTGAGATAAATTCACTTGAATTTAGACCACAAGAATTTACTACCGACCCTGACAATAAAACATTAACCGTTTATCGAATAGATTTTAAAGCAGAAATTGTTTTGTCGAACGGAGAAAAACTGGTTGTACTCATTGAAATACAAAAAGCTAAATTCACAACCGATTTAATACGATTTCGCAAATATCTATCCGAACAATATGGTTCAAAACAAAATACGATTGAGCAAGATGATAAAATACTACCCTTGCCAATAATTACTATTTATTTTCTTGGATATGGATTAAATTATAATAAAAACATACCAATTATTCGTGTAAAGCGCCAGTATTTAGATAATTACAACGGAGATGTACTTCAAGGGAAAGAACGGTTTATAGAAACACTAACCCATGATAGTATTATAGTTCAAATTCCTGCGCTTAAAAAGCAAAGACGCAATGATTTAGAGAAAGCGTTGAGTGTTTTTGAAGTTGGTAAAGTACAGGAAGTAAGTATAAATGAAGAGGATTATCCCGATAGATATAAAACGGTAGTTCGCCAATTATTAAAAGCCATTGCTGATGATACTATACGCAAAACGATGGATGTGGAAGATGAGATATTAGAAGATTTAGAACGAAAAGAACGACTAATATCCAGACAGCAGCAAGAATTAGCTGAAAAAGATGAACTGATTAAAAAGTTACAAGACAAACTTAATAAGTTGAAAAAGAATTAAATGTGTAAACATGCAGCAGACCGACAATGCCCGCTCCGAACTTGAAACATTTTCTTTATCTACATACTTCGATGCGTGTAGATACAAAAGGTGCTTTTTGAATGCAAAGGGCTGGTAATGTAGCTTTTACTTTTAGTTTAAAGTAAAAAAAACTATTAAATTTGCTGCATCAAACACTTAAAATATTGCTTATTTGTACTATAAATCTTTTTTCTTTGCAAAAAAAAATTGCAAATACGAAATGAAAAAAAAGTTCTTATGAAAAGAAAAAATTATCTATATATTTTTATTATATTGCTATTATTGAGCTCAGAAAGTGGGTTTTCTCAGTTTTACAACGGACATCAAATGAGCTTTGGAAAAAACAGAGTTCAATACAATGATTTTTATTGGCAATATTATCGCTACGATGATTTTGATACCTATTTTTATGAAGATGGCGAGCCACTTGCTAAATATACTGCCAATTTTGCAGCAAAAGAACTCACCAGGCTCGAAGCTTTCTTTGAACAAAATCTAAACAAACGAATTATTTTTATAATTTACAACAAACATAGTGATTTTCAACAAAGTAACATAGGTTTAATTTCGGGTAACAACGAAACAAACATTGGAGGAACTCGAAAAGTTATAAATAATAAGGTATTTTTGTACTACGAAGGCGACCATAATAAATTCAGAAATCAAATCACTTCTGCTATTTCCCAAGTACTTTTTACCGAAATGATGAACGGACCTAGTTTTAAAGACAAGGTGGCAAATTCTACCATTTTTGATATTCCCGAATGGTACGAAAAAGGTTTAATTCTCTATGCTTCAAATCCTTTTGATTTTGCAATTGAAGACAAAATAAAAGATGGTATTTTGAGCAAAAGATACAAGAAATTTAATAGGCTCACGGGCGATGATGCAGCTATTGCTGGATTTGCATTGTGGAGATATATTGAACAAAATTATGGCAAATCGGCGATAGCTAACATTGTGTATATGACCAAAGTAAATAAAAACATTGAGCATGGGTATATTTCTACTTTGGGCTTAGATTTAAAAGAAATTACCGAACTTTGGTACGAAAATTTAAGGGCAAAATACCTTTTGGAAGATGAAAAAAGGGACATGCCCACAGGTGAGAAAATTGTGCGAAAACCAAAAAAAGAAACAGAATATTATCAAATAAAAGTGAGCCCAACCGGCAATTATGTTGCGTATTTGACCAATGAAATGGGAAAATATTCGATTTGGGTTTACAATACAGAAACGAATAAACGCAAAAAAATACTTACTCGAGGAAATAAAATAGACCGGATTTCAGATTATTCGTTTCCGCTTCTTACATGGAATCCAAATGGTGAAATACTCTCAATTATAACAGAATACAAAGGTTATATTGAGATTTCACTTTATACTATGGGGCAAAAATCGTTCTTGAAAACTTTTAGAAAATCTACCAATACACATAGACTTTTTGATATTGAAAAAGTACTCGATTTTGATTACTCTGACAATGGATTGCTTTACGTGATGTCGGGTGTGAGAATGGGAAAAACAGATATTTATGTAAGAAACATTGTATCAAACACTTTCGAGCGTATTACCAACGATTTAGCCGATGATTTGAACCCAAGATTTGTAGAAAATTCAACAAAAATAGTTTTTTCATCTAACAGACTGAGCGACAGTTTATTTATAGATAGAAGCGATACTTCTATTTTATCATCAAACTACGATTTGTTTGTTTATGACTATAAAAACAAAGCAAAAAAATTGGTTAGGCTTACCAATACTCCTTATTTTAACGAAACAAAACCCATAGAAATAAAAAAAGATGAATATACCTATTTATCTGATAAAAAGGGAATTATAAACAGAGAAATTGTAAAACTTGATAGTGCAATTTCGTTTATAGATACCACAATTCATTATCAACAATTTACAAATTCGTATCCTATATCTAACTATAAACGAAATATTTACGACTACGATGTCAATCCCAAAATAGGAAATTCAGTAGAAATAATTCGTCAAAAAGGGAAAGATTTTTTGTTCATCGACCAATTTGATGCAGGAAGCAAAGCTTTTGCAGAAAACATTGAAGATACCGAATTGCGCAAACGCATTACAAACCAGATTCGCCAAAGAGATAGTATTTTGCTAGCCGAAAAGAATAAAATTACGCCAAAAGATACTGTTTCTCAGGCTACTATAGACAAATTGCCTCACCCCGACAGTTTAGAGATAGACATAAACAAATATATTTTTGAAGACGATTTAGATATTCCATACCATTATTATTTCCCCGATACTTTGGCTCAATACTTTGAAAATCAAGTTGACAGTAGTAAATCGGTCTTAAAGCGTATTTATCAAACCGCTTTTTATACAAATACCTTGGCTTCGCAGGTTGATTTCAGCTTTCTAAATAGCTCATATCAAGCATTTTCTGGTGGTCAAGTGTATTTCAATCCAGGTTTAAATGTACTGATGAAAATTGGGACCATCGATTTGTTTGAAAACTACAAAGCTACAGCGGGTTTTAGGATTTCGTCCGACTTTAATAGCAACGAATACTTGCTAAGCATCGAAAACCTTAAAAGTAGATGGGACAAGAAATTTATTTTTCATCGCCAAGCCTATTCGTATTTTTATAATTATCAATTTAACGAACAAAGAGTTCATGCACACAATGTGTATGCTATTTTAAGTTACCCATTTAGCGAAGTCGCCTCATTTTCGACTACTCTTAACCTTCGCCACGACAGAGCTGTAGAAAAATCAGCAGATTACATGTCATTATTAAAATCAGATTCAGCTGCAATATGGGCAGGTGCAAAAGCAGAATACGTTTTTGACAACACGCGCATGCTTTTCGATAACATTTACAACGGTACTCGCTTCAAAGCTTTTGGCGAATATTATCAATCGTTGGTAATTAAAAATAGCTCTTTATTTATTTTAGGATTTGATTTTAGAAATTATAAAAGAATTCATAGAAGCATTATTTGGGCATCACGCGTGGCAGGAAGTACCAATTTTGGAAAATCGCGCTTGGTTTATTATTTAGGTGCGGTAGATAATTGGCTCAATCTTTCGCTCGAAACACCAACTTTTAATACTGATATTCCGATAGATGAAACCAAAAATTATGTATTTCAGACTGTTGCAACCAATATGAGAGGTTTTACACAAAACATACGAAATGGCGATAATTTTTTGGTATTCAATAACGAAATACGCTTTCCGTTTGTTCAATATCTTTACGACCGCCCAATAAGTTCTACCTTTTTCAGAACCTTGCAATTGGTTGGTTTTGTTGATGTTGGTTCAGCTTGGTCGGGTTTAAACCCTTGGGGAGGCGAAAGTGGATATTCAAAGCAAGTAATTGAAAATGGTCCAATTAGCATTGTTATTGAAAAAAATAGACCTCCTTTTGTTTATGGTTACGGATTTGGACTTAGAGCGCGTTTGATGGGCTATTTTGTGAGAGCAGACTGGGCTTGGGGCGTTGATGACGGCATTATTTTGCCTCGCTTGTTTTATTTATCGTTGAATCTAGACTTTTAAACTAAAAAAAATTCAGTGTACAGAGAAATAATAATTCTATTACTTGTGGGAAGTTTAGCCGGATTTTTAAATGGTGGTTTAGGAATTGGAGGTGGTTTGATTATAGTGCCGGGTTTAGTTATTTTTTTGAAATATTCACAACATTTAGCACAAGGCACAAGTATTGCGCTGATGTTACCTCCTATTTTTATTGCAGCTGCCTACAATTTTTACAAAGCGGGTTTTGTAGATTTAAAAGTAGCTGGTTTGTTGATAATTACATTTCTTTTTGGTGCTTATTTCGGCGCAAAAGCAAGTTTAAAAATGTCGGAAATAACTGCAAAAAAAATATTTGGTATTTTAACAATTGTAGCAGGTTTAAAAATGCTTTTCGATTGATTATTAGTATTTTAACACTTTTCAAGAAAAAAGAAATGGAAATTTGGTTCGTTTTAGGAGTTCTTCTGGTAGGATTTTTAGCCGGAATTTTATCGGGTTTGTTTGGTATAGGAGGAGGAATTATTATTATTCCATCATTGATTTATATTTTCGGTTTTTCTGTTCATGCTGCACAAGGTACCATGCTTGCCATGATGGTGCCGCCAATTGGTTTTCCGGCATTTCTTTCGTACTACAAGCGCAATCTTGTAAATCTAAAAGCTACTTATATTTTGATGTTTGCCTTTTTAATTGCTTCGTATTTTGGCTCTGAAATTGCGCTCAAAATGCCAGAAGAATTAATTAAAAAAACATTTGGCGTACTTATGATTTTTATTGGTGTGAAAATGTTTTTAGCCAAAAAGAAAAATTAAGCACCAATGCTATTTTATTTGGAGTAAGCATTGTTGTAATCCAATAAATTTTAAGCACTTGGCAAAATAAAATATACTATTAAATTTAGTTCGTTACCTATTCTCAACTATTTCTTTTTTCAATTGCAGCGTTTTAAATTTTTTATTCGTAATAGAAATTAAAGAGTTTTAGTTTATTTATTTCACAAAACAAAAAATCTTTCTAAAATACATATTATTATGCCGAAAAGTCTAATTTTTTTAGATGTTTTCTTAAAAAAACAAGAAATTATGAAACCAAATGTATTCAGCAAATTTTTAACTTTAGCATTTATTGTGCTTACTTTTAATAGTTTTGCGTACAATTATGCTATTTCGGGTGGTGTTTTCACCAACGATGGAAAAGGAATTGCCAACCAATTAATTGTAATTACTTCGGGCAATTCAAATACGATGTCTCAATTAGAAACTAAAACCGACGAAAATGGATTATTTTTGGTTGATTTTAGTTTTGAAGAGGGAGTTACAAACACAATAAGTATCAGTTATACAGACAATTGTGGCATTGCCAATGTTCGCAATTTGACTGTAAGTGAGAAAGGAAGCAGCAAATTTAATTTTAATTTCTGCAAATCTAACGATGTTGAAATTTGTAAAGCTAATTTTTATTACAAATTTTCTGAAAACCAAAGTCATACCGTTTTATTTTTCAATGAATCCTTTTCGCAAGATTCAACTTATTCATTATTTTGGGATTTTGGCGACAATACTGTTTCAACGGAAACCAACCCAACACACACATTCACAGCCGATGGCAATTTTTTAGTTCGCTTAAAAATGTCAAGCGAAACTTGTTCGGCAGCTTTTGAAGAAAATATATGGGTAGGAAATGATTCCACTATTACTATTGATTTTTGCAGTCCATATTTTTGGTATATGCCTTCAACAGAAAATCCTTTGGTAATCATTTTTCAAAACGAATCGTACAGCATGACCAACGATGTATCCGCAAGTTGGGATTTTGGCGACGGAACAACCAGCAATGACTTCAATCCTAAGCATTTATACGAAAAAGCAGGCACTTACAACGTTTCATTAACTATTAAAAGCAGCATGTGCCAAGGTGAAACATATACAAGTACCGTTTTTGTTGATACTGACATAATTATAGATGAATGTGCAACCAAATTTTATTACGAAACAGACGATTCTGGATATAATTTCAACTTTTATAGTTCAACTTATTCGCAAGATTCAACTTATTCATTATTTTGGGATTTTGGCGACAATACTGTTTCAACGGAAACCAACCCAACACACACATTCACAGCCGATGGCAATTTTTTAGTTCGTTTGAAGTTGGTAAGCGAAACTTGTTCAACTGTTGCCGAACAGTATGTTTACGTAGGTGTACAGAATTGGTATCCAGAATCTTGCCAAGCATTTTTTTACCCTGAATACAATTGGGAAGATGCGCATGAAATCAATTTTGTTGATTTTTCTTATGGAAAAGGAGAAATATTAAGTCATAAATGGGATTTTGGCGATGGAACAGGCAGTAATTTGCAAAATCCAAGTCACATTTTTGGTAAAAATGGCGAATACTTGATTACTTTGACTATTGAAAGCGATAATTGTTCTAGTTCTTTTTCTCAGTATATTTACGTTAAAGACGCAAATTACAACAACGATTGTAAAACGCTCTTTTTCCCTGAGTTTGATGGCAGTTTAGACGTAAAATTCTTCGATTTATCAATGCCAGAGCCAGTTAGTTGGAGTTGGACTTTCAGCGATAATGGAATTTCTACCGAACAAAATCCCGTTCATACTTTCGATGGTGTGGGAATTTATTATATTACATTAGAAACTGCCACAGATTCAAGTTGTTATAGTGCATTTAAGCTCGAAATTGAATTATATGAAATTGCTACAAAAAGCCAGAAAACTTATGGCGGAAAAGTAAATGCTGCTTATGCAATTGAAAGTACAAAAACAAATATAAATCGATCTATAAATCTTGCAAATAGCATAAAATTTTATCCAAATCCAGTTCAAGAATTATTGAATGTTGAATTGGATAATGATTTTGAAAATGCACAAATTCAAATTTATTCTTCTACTGGACAAGTGATTTATAGTCAAGAAATTAATAACACGAAAGTAGATATCAACACTTCTGATTTTGCAAGCGGTGTTTATATAGCTCGATTAAAAATTGATAATGAAGTTACTAATTT
>DZBP01000215.1 GCA_022729915.1 Draconibacterium orientale
GGTTCTTTGCCTAAGCGAGCAAAAACACTGGTTTTGGAATGGGCAGATGAACATAAAGACGAATTGATGAAAGACTGGGAGTTAGCTAGACAAAATGCAGAATTATTTAAAATAGAACCCTTACAATCAACATGAATGACATTTTTTATGTAAAATATTGAAAATCAATAACCCCGACCTTTAGGTCGGGAATAAATAAAAAGCAATGAATTTCAGGGCTTTAGCCCTTTACATTTTGAAAAGTGTCGCACATATTGTTACAATAATACACAAATGGAAAACATTATAGACGTTAAACCCATAGATAATTATTATTTATGGGTATTGTTTGCCGATAAGTTTGAAGCAAAAATTAACATCAAACCATTTATAACCAATGGTATTTCTCAAAAACTATTAGACGTGAATTATTTCAAACAAGTAAAAATTGATGAGTTTGGAGGAATTACTTGGGACAACGGTTTCGATTTTTGCCCCAATTACTTACGCCAAATAGCTTTGATTGAATAACTTGTAATTAGTAAAGTTATCTTATAGACTATTCAAAAACAAACCTGATTCAACAAACTGGATAATGGATAGCAGACGTTTAAATAAACTTTATCAAAAAGGAATAATTGGCGATAAAGAAAACTATGAGCGTGAGTAAAACCACACCAAGCCATGCAGCAATGTATGGCTCGCACACAGTTTGTTTGTAGAATATGCTGTACAAATAATACATAATGTAACGAGCTGGATATTAAAGGAATATCCAGCTCGTTATCAATTTATCCAATGACTTTTAAATAGTATAAAGACAAATTTTCTTTACTATCCAATAACATCAAACTTGGTGTAAGGCACCAAAACATCGGGTATTTTAACTGTTCCGTCGGGCATTTGGTAAGCCTCTAATATTGAAGCTACTATGCGTGGCAACGCCAATGCACTACCATTGAGGGTATGTGCCAAAACGGTTTTCTTTTCACCCTTTTCTTTGAAGCGAAGTTTCAAACGATTGGCTTGGTACGATTCAAAATTTGATACCGAACTTACTTCCAGCCATTTATCTTGACCGGCAGCATACACTTCAAAATCGTAAGTCAGAGCCGAAGTAAAACTCATATCGCCTCCGCAAAGTTTTACAATTCGGTATTCTAAGCCCAATTTTTGCACAAGACTTTCTACATGCGCAACCATTTTTTCGAGCGTTTCGTACGATTTGTCGGGGTGTTCTATTTGCACTATTTCCACTTTGTCGAATTGATGCAAGCGATTCAATCCTCTCACGTCTTTGCCATACGAGCCCGCTTCACGCCTAAAACATGGAGTGTAAGCCGTATTTTTGATAGGAAAATCTTCCGCTTTCAAAATTACATCGCGGTAAATATTGGTAACAGGCACTTCAGCCGTAGGAATCAAATACAAATTGTCGATGCCCACATGGTACATTTGTCCTTCTTTGTCTGGCAATTGACCAGTACCAAAGCCAGAAGCTTCGTTCACTACAATAGGCGGTTGCACTTCCAAATATCCGGCAGCTTCGGCTTCGTCTAAGAAAAACGTAATCAATGCACGTTGCAATTTTGCTCCCTTGCCTTTGTACACAGGAAATCCTGCTCCGGTTAATTTGTTGCCAAGTTCAAAATCAATCAAATCAAATTTTTCGGTAATTTCCCAGTGTGGAACTCTACCTTCTTTGCTAAATTTGCCTTCGTTGCCTTTGCGTACAACAATGTTGTCGGCAGCTGATTTTCCTTTAGGTACACTTGCGTGCGGAATGTTCGGAATTTGCACTATCAGCAAATGCAACTCATTATTTACATCGTCAAGCAGTTTCGATAACTCTTTGCTTTTCTCTTTGTAATCATTGGTTTGTTGCTTAGCCGCATTGGCTTGGTCAGTTTTACCACTTTTAATTAAAACGCCTATTTCTTTAGCCAAATTGTTGGCAGCTGCCGAAATATCATCAAGTTCTTTTTGTACCGCACGGCGTTTGTCGTCGGCTTCAATAATTTTAGTAGCAATTTCTTGAGCATCAAAGTTTTTTACTTTCAATGCCTCAATCATTTGGTCTGTATTTTCGCGAATGTATTGAATTGTTAGCATTTGCTTTGTATATAGTTTAAGTTGAATAGATTTTTTACTCAATAAAAAATAAAAAAACTCTTAATAATCCGCATAATTGCAGAAAATTAAGAGTTTTCGTTCAAAAAGAAGTTTTTCGTTAGTTGCTTTGGAAAACTAAGAAAAACTTGAGAAAGCTAATTTGTACACATAAGCAAAGCTCAAAAGTACATTTTAGCTATTTCGCATTTAAAATTTAAAGAGAATCTCTTTAAATTATCAACCTTTAATTTGCTGCTTCAGTTGGAACTACTGAAACATACGAACGGTTCAATCTTTTCTTTGTAAACACAACAGTTCCGTCAACCAATGCATACAAGGTGTGGTCTTTGCCCATGCCTACGTTTACATCTGGATAGTGGGCAGTGCCACGTTGTCTTACTAAAATATTACCTGCTTTTGCAGCTTGGCCTCCAAATATTTTTACGCCTAATCGTTTACTATGCGACTCTCTACCGTTTTTAGAACTACCGGCTCCTTTTTTATGTGCCATTTCTTTTTAATTTTTTTTAATAGCTATCAGCAATTATCTATCTATCTGCCGAAAAACTAATTTGTTACTAAACAACTAATACCAAGTTACGAATGTTTTTATGGTATTTTATTTTTTTGTTTTCTTTTTTAGCAAGAATAATTTTCTACTAAAAAAGGTTTTAAATTGCAATGTTTTCAATTAGAATTTGAGAAAATTGCTGACGATGTCCGTTTTTCTTTTGATAACCTTTTCTTCTTTTTTTCTTGAAAATAAGAACTTTATCGCCTTTTACAAGTTGTTGCAATACTTTTGCACTTACTTTTGCGTTGCTTACTACCGGACTTCCTACGGTTACAGTGCTTCCGTTGTCAACTAACAATACTTTGTCAAATTCTACGGCTTCGCCTTCTGCTTGTGGAAGGTGGTGAACAAATAATTTTTGGTCTTTTTCAACTTTGAATTGTTGACCTGCTATTTCTACTATTGCGTACATATATAATTGATTTTAAATTTACAAGGTGAGATATTCTTGATTCGATTTAAATTTGAAATATCTTCTTATTTGTTACCTTTATAAAAGTTTTACAAGCCGCAAAAGTATAAATTCTTTTTTTTCTTGCAAAGTTTTTGTTTGTTATTTTTCTTTAAAATACGATTATTTTTTTAAAAGAATTGAAAATACTTACAAATTGATTCATTATCAATTAGATAAAATTTATTTAGAAAGGAAAAACAACACCTGTAAGTTTTTCTGAAACAGTCCAAAGTTCTTTTGCTAGCGTTATATTATAGGATTTACTGCTCGATTTTAGCAATTTAGGAAAACCTCTAAAACCAATTACACCCGGAGGTCCAAAATATTCGGCACCAATGAGTTGTTCTTCCGTTGCTGCACGCAAAATGGGCAAAGCACCCATTGAAACATCTTGACCAATAAACGAACTCATTTTGCTTACAATTCCCTTCGACCTAAATAAATTTGTGGTAGTTACTCCCGGGTGCGAGGCAGTAGCTATGGAATTAATTTTATGCACTTTGAGTAATCTGTCTAGCTCGTAAGTAAATAAAATATTTGCCAATTTACTTTGCGAATAAGCTTTCATTTGGTCATATGATTTTTCCCAGTTCAAATCTTCAAAATGAATATCGGCATTGAATTTATTGGCAATGCTACTTTGTGTAACAACTCTCGAATTGGGCGTTTTCTTTAGCAAATCGAACAGCAAACCTGTGAGTGCAAAATGCCCTAAATGATTGGTTCCAAAGTGCATTTCAAAACCTTGCTTGGTAGTTTCTCTTTTGGGTGGAAACATAATTCCGGCATTATTGAGCAAAATATCCAACTGCGCGAATGCTGCATGAAATTCGTTAGAAAATTTACGAACCGATTCTAAGTCAGATAAATCTAATTGCATCAATTGCACTTGAGCCTTTGGATTCTTGGCTAAAATTCCCGACATGGCAGCTTTGCCTTTTTCAAGGTTTCGCACAGCCATAATTATTACCGCTTCTTTTTGACTCAAAACAGAGGCTGCTTCGAGACCAATTCCGCTGTTTGCGCCTGTTATAAGAACTATTTTACCTTTTTGCGATTTTATATTTTCAGTAGTCCAATTGTTTTTACTCATTTTTTGTTTTTTCTGAGAAAAGTATTAATTCTTAATTATTAATTATTAATTATTAATTTCTAATTAATTGAATCAAAGCACTTACTATATTTTTAGCACCATCGGCAATTTGCACAATGTTTGCATCGAGCATATAACAAGGAGTAGTTACTATTTTGTTGGTTGAATCGATAACAACCTCACCATGAGTGGTTTGTTTGTGAGTTGCGCCCATTTCTTCAACTGCTTTAGCTGTTTCGGCATCTTGACCAATTGTAATTTCAACATCTTCAAGTACTTTGGCAATCACTACGGGCGAGATGCACAAGGCACCAATCGGTTTTTCTTCGGCGTGCATTTGCTTGATGATAGCAGCAAGTTTTGTGTTCACAGTGCAATTTGCACCTTCAAAAGCAAAGGTAGAAAGGTTTTTAGCAACACCAAAACCTCCCGGCAATATAAGTGCATGAAAATCACTTGTTTTGAAATGCTTCAAATCTTTAATATTTCCACGAGCAATGCGTGCGGCTTCTACCAAAACGTTTCTGGTTTCGTTCATTTCTGCGCCAGTAAGATGGTTTACAACGTGATGTTGTTCTATATCGGGAGCAAATATTTGATACTCTGCACCTTGTTTGGCTATTTCGTACATTGTAAATGTGGCTTCGTGGATTTCAGCACCATCGTAAACACCGCTTCCTGATAGAATTACTGCTATTTTTCTCATGTATTATATTTTATGCTAATTTATTTCGATAATTAGTGTTAGAAAGAAAACTCCTACTCTTTGAAAATAAAGCCCCAAACCACTAAAGTGGCTTATTGTAACAATTAGTAAATCAACGTGTTTCAAAAAGTCCCCTT
>DZBP01000216.1 GCA_022729915.1 Draconibacterium orientale
TCGCAAAGTTTTTTTTGCAAATGTAGTGATTGTTTTTGTAAAAAATGCTTTTTTTGCTGTTTTTCTTTGCTAAAGAACATAAAAATTTATTGTTTAAATTCTTCGTAAAATTGAATTAAAATTGCTTTTTTGATAGTTTTATTTTCAGCATTTTTCAATTCTACACTTACTTTTCCTGAAAAAAGAGTGGTTTCAATATTTTTTTCATTTGAATAAGATTTCACATTGAATTTTGTTCCTAATACTTTAATGTCTAAGTTATTGGCGTTTACAATAAAAGGTTTTTGTGCATTTTTTTTCACTTCAAAGAATGCTTCGCCCTCTAATTTTATTTCACGCAAATAGGAGCTAAATTCTTGTGGATAAGATAGTTTCGATGCTGAATTCAAATACACTTTTGAGCCATCATAAAGGAAAAATTATAAGCGCTCGCCTCTTTTAATTTGTTTTTCGAGTCATACAATTTTGTCGCTTTCGTTGTAAATACTTGTAAAGTAATATAAAGCACCTAAAAGTAATGGCAAAATAAATAATGCAGCATATTTGTAAAAGTTTTTTTGCCAGAAAATTATTTTATCACTTTTCTTTGCAATTGTTTGGTCTATTTTCGATTTTATTTTTTGCAAATCTACTTCGCCATCAGATTGAGAATTTTGAATTTTATCCCATTCTTTTTCTAGCATTTGAGTCGATTCTTTTGAACTGAAAATTTCTTGTTTTTCATTTTCAGTCGCCAAACCCCAGTAAAATAAAGCAAATTTGCTTTTGTCTAATCGTTGTTTCATTTTTTTATTTTTTTTTGAAAAGGCTTATTTATTGAATTAATATTTTTCGCCTTTTATAGTAAAACACTTAAAAATTAGTTTGCCCTTAATTGTTTTTGAAATTTTATTTATTTTTTTCATTCTATTAAATCATTCATATATAATTGCTTACGATTTTTTTTTAAAGAATATGCACGAAATATAAGTAAAGTAAAGATTTTTTTTTAATAACATATTCAATTTTTTTTGTTAAAGATTTTATAATTTTTTTTTTACTAATCGTTTTTGAAATAAATTTTAAAAAGTAGAGAGTAATTTTATTCTAAAATATTGTTTTTTTTCGGCAAAAATCTTTTTCAAAGAGAAAAAAAGTTTAAATTTGACGTTTTTTACAAGAAAATACATTGAGTTTTTTTTATTTAAACCAAAAACTATTTAAAAATGTCTGATAAATTCTTTCCTACGAGTTTGAAAAAACTCTTAAATCTTATATTAAAATCTGAAAATCAAATACTTGGCATCGATAAATCTTTGTGGTTTTTGCCGAATAACGAAAATAGTTTAAAGTTGCAACGTTTTGGACAACAATTAGATACGCCCATTGGTGTTGCAGCTGGTCCACATTCGCAGTTGTCGCAAAATATTGTGGCGGCTTGGCTTTGTGGTGCTCGATATATTGAGCTTAAAACCATTCAAACACTTGATGAACTGGAAGTTGCAAAGCCTTGTATCGATATGCAAGACGAAGGTTACAATTGCGAATGGTCGCAAGAATTGAAAATTCATCAGTCGTTCGACGAATATTTGAATGCTTGGATTTTGATTCATATATTGAATCATAAACTCTTTGGAAATAAGCCACTTGGCACTATTTTTAATATGAGCGTTGGCTATAATATGGAAGGTATTTTGAACGATAATGTGCAATGGTTTTTTGATAAAATGCAAGATGCATCGTTAGAATTAGCCTTGAAAATCAATGAAATAAAAGAAATTTATCCGGAAGTAATTCATTTGAATATTCCTGCTAAAATTTCGGATAACATTACGCTTTCTACAATGCACGGCTGCCCCGCTAACGAAATTGAAGAAATAGGAATGTATTTGATTAAAGTAAAGAAACTTAATACTTTAATAAAACTAAATCCTACTTTGTTGGGAGCTGAAAAATTGAGGTATATTTTGAACGAAAAGCTTGGTTTTGAGACAGTTGTGCCAGATTTAGCTTTCGAGCACGATTTGAAATATCCCGATAGCCTTTCGATAATTCGTAATTTGAGAAATGCAGCTCTCAACGAGAATGTTTTCTTTGGATTGAAACTAACTAATACATTGGAATCCAATAATATAAAGCACATTTTTAGCGAAAACATGATGTACATGAGCGGACGTGCTTTGCACCCAATCAGCATAAATGTTGCACGAAAATTGCAAAATGAATTTGCAGGCACGCTCGATATTTCTTTCGCCGGAGGAGCAGATGCCTTTAATGTAGCCGATATTTTGAGTTGCGGAATTTCTACCGTTACCGTTTCGTCAGATATTTTAAAACCCGGAGGTTATACTCGCTTAAAACAATATATCGATAATATAAAGGCAGAGTTTTCTAAACAAAATGCTTTAAATGCACAGGAGTTTGTACTGCAAAAAAGTGGTTTAAGTGATTTAATATCAGCTAGTTTGAAGAATTTGAATGCTTACGCAGACCAAGTGTTGGAAAACAAAGCATACAAACGTACAAATTTTAAAACACCAAGTATAAAAACTGAACGCAAACTGTCTGATTTTGATTGCATTGCTGCACCTTGTGTAGGAACTTGCCCAACCAATCAAGACATTCCTACTTATATGTATCATGTAGCTAGAGGTGAGTACGAGCTTGCTTTTCAGACAATTATACAAACAAACCCTTTTCCTAGTTCCACAGGAATGGTTTGCGACCATTTGTGCCAAACCAAATGCACTCGTATTAACTACGATAATTCGTTGTTAATAAGAGAAATAAAACGTTTTGTAACCGAACAAGCAAGTCCAAATTTTCAACTACAAAAGGCAAATTCGAATGGACTAAAAATTGCCATAATAGGAGCAGGCGCATCGGGTTTATCGGCGGCGTATTTCTTAGCTTTGGCGGGTTTTGAAGTGAATATTTACGAGCAAAAGCAAAATGCGGGCGGCATGGTTGCAGGCGCAATTCCTAGTTTTCGATTAAATCATAACGCATATAGTTCTGATATTGAACATATTATTGCTCTTGGAGTGAAGATTTATTTTAACTATAAAGTCGATAAATCTAATTTTGAAATTCTTAGAAAACAAAGCAATTATGTTTATATTTCAGTGGGAGCTCAAAAATCTAAGCGATTGAATATAAAAGGAATAGACTCTGAAAATGTAATTGAACCTTTGCAATTGCTATTTGATGTAAAAAACGGGAAAATTAAAACTATTGGCAAACGAATTGGTGTTATTGGTGGCGGAAATACGGCAATGGACACCGTTCGCACAGTCGCAAGGCTTGCCGGAAATGATGGAAAAGCCGTTTTGATTTATCGACGAAGCAAAAAACAAATGCCTGCCGAATTTGAAGAAATTCAAGCAGTTATAGACGAAGGCATCGAAATTTTAGAGCTTACTTCGCCCGAAGAAGTGATAGCTGAAAATGGAAAAATTAAAGCACTTAGAGTTTCAAAAATGCAACTTGGAAAAATGGATTCAACCGGAAGGGCTGAGCCAATAAAAATTGAAAATTCTGAATATGACATTGCTCTTGACGCACTTATTCCTGCAATTGGGCAAGATTTGGATATCGATTTTGTTGAAAACCAATATCTTAAAACGAAGCAAAATTCTTACGAAACTCAAATTTCGGGTGTTTATATTGGTGGAGATGCGTTGAGAGGAGCTGCCAATTTAATCAACGCTATTGCTGATGGAAAAAAAGTTGCGCTCGAAATTATGAATAATGCGAATACTAAAGGCGAGTTAGCTAAAACGGAATCTAAAATTTATGATAAAAATACCTTAAAACTTAAAAAAGCGACACGTCAATTTGGTATCGAACCTCTCGAAACAGAACTTCACGATAGAAAGGGTTTTGACTTGATTATTAAAAGTTTAACTCCCGAATTAGCCCAACAAGAAGCTGCTCGGTGTTTGCAGTGCGACCAAGTGTGCGATGTGTGCGTAAGTGTTTGTCCTAATTTGGCTAATTTTGCTTATGATATAGAGCCAGTTTTTTATAAATTACCAGAAATTCAGCAAGTTAACGGCGAAACTAAAATTATAAATGAAGTTTTGTTTCAGGTTGAACAAAAGCATCAAATTTTGAACATAAGAGACTGGTGCAATGAGTGTGCAAATTGCAATACCTTTTGTCCTACTTCTGATGCACCTTTTAAAATGAAACCACATATTCATTTAAGTGAAGCTAGTTATAATTCAGAAAATGAAGGATATATGATGCGAAATTTGATGGGCAAAGAGGTTCTAATTCATAAATATGGTGATATGGACGAACCCGAAGTTGAAAGTTTAAGTTTGTACAATAATCTGTATACTTATGAGAATGAAGTTTTTATTGCTTATTTTGAAAAGGAAAGCTTTAAGTTTAAAAATATAGAATTTAAAATTCCTCATGCTCAAAATGCTGATTTGCAACCTGCTGCACGAATGAGTGTTATAATGCAGGGAGCCAGAATGTTGTGTTAATTTTTTACAAAATAACCAAGTTTTTTTGTTGTAATAAACTTGGCTATTTTGTATGCTAAATGTTTGAAATCCAATTCAGAGCACTTTCTAACGAATCAAACATTTCAACTTCAAATGTGTTGGTTGCTTGCTCTATTTTAGCTCTTGTTTTGTAGTTTTTTGCCAAAGTTTGCGTTGACCATTGCCCAAACGCATTTGATGAAAGTATTATCGCATTGTATTTTATTCCTAATTGTTCCCACTTGGGGATAAGATATTGATTGTTAAATTCTTGTACTTCTTTAGTTACTACACCCATATCTATGCAATCGGTGATAATTTTTTTAGTTCCTGTTTTTATTATTGCATTGTTTAATTCTGTAAATATAATTTTAATCAAATCTAATTTTACAACTCCTGTTATTTTATAGTATAAAATGTTGTTGTTCAATATTTTAATTGATAATTCATCTGCATTATAATCAAAATTGCTTTTCATTATTATCTTATTTATTGTTATGAAAAAATACCTTCATTTTTTTACGAATTTTCTTTAA
>DZBP01000217.1 GCA_022729915.1 Draconibacterium orientale
AATCCGACTCTTTGCCGGTAACCTTTTGACAGTTCTCGTATCTTTTTGTTTTGCTCTCTGTTAAGTCCAGTCAATGAAATTACTTCTTCAACTGCCAGTTTTTTATTTTTAATTTTGAAAAGTCCCGCCGTGAAACGCAAAAATTCTTTCACATACATATCGAGGTAAAGCGGGTTGTGTTCGGGCAAATAGCCAATGCTTTGCTTTACTTTGAGAGCATCGAGGCTCACGTTGTAGTTGTTGACAAAAGCTTCGCCACTACTTGCCGGAATGTAAGCCGTTAAAATTTTCATCATGGTTGATTTTCCGGCTCCGTTGGGTCCTAAAAAGCCTACAATATCGCCGGTTTCAATTTCAAAACTAATATCGTCAAGCGCTTTTTGTTCGCCGTAAAGCTTACTTATGTTTTTTACAAGAATTGACATGTTTGTAGTTTGCTATTTAGTTATTAAATGATATTCTCAAATGCTAGTTTATTCATTTTCTTCCGAAAAAAGAGGCAGAGTAAAGGTAAATTTGCTCCCTTTTTTCACCTGACTTTCAACGAAAATAGTTCCTTTGTTGCGCAAAACAAATTCTTTGCACAAAATAAGCCCAATTCCTGTTCCAATTTCGCCTTTTGTGCCGGTTGTTGAAATGGATTTGTCGATTCGGAATAGTTTTTCGAGGCTGTCTGGCGAAATTCCTATTCCGGTATCTTCAATGCTTATACTGCAAAATGTTTGATTCATTTGGCAACTTACTGCAACGCTTCCATTTTCAGTGAATTTCAAAGCGTTGGAAATTAAATTTCGCAGCACTGTATTTACCATATTAAAATCGGCAAAAACGTGTAAATCTTGATCCAATTTATTAATGAGCTCCACATTTTTCTTTTCAGCTTGGCTTTTGAGCAAATTGATAGTGTCCATTACAAGCAAATTCAAATGAATGTGTTCGGGCTCAAAATGAATGGTATTGGTTTGCGAACGCGACCAGTCGAGCAAATTCTCCAATAAATTGTAGGTTCTATTTGATGTATCGTTAATGGTTGTTGCTATTTGCACCAGTTTTTCTTTGTCAAAATAATCAATATTTGACTTCAGAAGACTGCTAAATCCAATTAAAGTATTGAACGGATTTTTGAGGTCGTGTGCAATAATTGAGAAAAAACGGTCTTTAGTTTTGTTTACTTTTTCCAATTCGCGAGCTATTTCTTCAATTTTTTCTTTTTGCTCGCTAATTTCAGCATTTTTTTGTACTAAAATAGTATTCGCATTTTTTTTCTGTTTGTTTGAATTGTACAGAATAAAAACGATTACGAGCATCAAAAAAAGTCCAATGCTTATCGAAATAATCATCAATTCTCTTTTTTTGATAATTTCGCGGTCTATTGCCTGCTTAGTGCGCAAAATTTCATTTTCTTTTTGTTGTTTTTCAATTGCAAAATCTGTTTGAAGATTCGTAATTAGGCGGTTGCTTTCTTTTGAAAAAATAGAGTCTTTTGTGTCGGAATATGCAACATAGTGGCTGTATGCTTTTTTGTAGAGCCGCAAAACAGAGTAGATATAAGCAAGTGCATAATTTGCATCTTTTACTCTGTATTTGGCACCAATTTCATCAGAAATACTTAGGCTTTTGAGTGCATAGCGTTCAGCTTCGTAGTAATTGCCATCAGAAATATAAATACTTGCTATTTTATGTAAAACGTCGGCAATTAAGTCTTTGTCTTCGTTGGATTTTTCGCAAATTTTGAGTGCATCGTGATAGTAATAAAGCGCATCGTTTTTTTTATCTTCGGTAACTAACAAATCGCCTTTGTATTTGTACGAAACGGCAATTCGTTCTTCGTCGTTTAACTTTTTACGCAATTCGATAGAGCGGTCTATGTAATAATGCGCTCTTTCGTTGTTTCGGAGTTCGGTATAAACTCTACCAAGATTTACATAAATGTATGATTTTTGCAAGTCATCGTTTACTAAAATTGAATTTCGGTTGGCTTTATTTAAAAAAATGAGTGCGTTTTGAAAATCATTGCGGTAAATATGAACGTTGGCAATGTTTACGAAAGCATACGAAAGCAATTGATATTCTTTGTTTTTTTCGGCAAGCTCGGCGCCTTTGTAGTAAAGTTCTAGCGATTTGCTGTAAATTCCTTTGTTGCGATAGGCAACTCCGGTGTATCCATAAGCATTGATTACGTCTTTAATTTCTTTCGAACCTTTTGATAATTCAATAGAAAATTCGCCAAAATAAACAGCTGTATCGGGGTTGAAATTTCTATATTTCCAGCAAAGTTCATTTAATAAACTCACCTTTTGCGTGGTGTCTTTTGTTTTATTTAGTAAATTGAAAATACTATCGGCTTGCTTTTCGAGTTGAGCAAAAGCAAAGGAATAAAGAATTGTGAATAAAATTATGATACTTATTTTTCGTTGCATGTTTTAAAATTAGAATCTATTTTACTTCAAAATACTTGCCATTTTTTTAAAAAAAATAACCAATCCATGTAATAATTTATCAAAAATGATAAAAAATAGAGCAAGGAAAATTTAAGAAAAGCTCTTTCCAACTAAAATGTAAAAGCCCAAAATAGATATTAAATTGGAGTAATTTCTTTAAAAATAAAGCTAAGGTTTGGTATTTTCAAACAAAAAATTTGAACCATCGCTATATTTAAATTTCAAATTGTGCTTTTGAGCAAAGGTTGAGTCAATTTTCATTTCGGGCTTCACAAACAAAAGAAAATGCACATTTGCACTATCTAAAAATTGTTTTACATAGCCTTGTTTTATTGCCTTTTTGAAATCAGCGAATCTGAACTTATTGAAATCATCGCCAATTACGTGGTAGTCCTTTTTTTCAAAATAATACTTATAGCGAGTTTCGCGTATTAAATAAATATTGTCGCCTTTTTTTGCACCAAAAGTATGCAAATTGTCGATAATCCAAATAGCTTGTGGTTTTTCGCGCCAACTGATAAAATCATAAAATTCAGCCTGTGTAGTTGGTATTCTTTCGCTAAAATGGCTTTTGTAATAACTATAAGCACTTGGCAATGGTCCTATTATAAGAAAAATAGCCAAAAATACAAGTACTAAATTTTGTTTTGGAATAAAAGATTTGTCTTTCAACTTCAAATATATTTCATTGACCACAAAAGCGGCTAAAAATATAGAAAGAGCTATAAAATGTGCATAACGAACTATATACGAAACATAAAGCCATGAAATAATTCCAAAAAAAGCAAAAAAGGTTATAATTTGTAATGAAACATTTGCTTTAATTTTTTTGAAAAAAACTAACGAAAACGGAAAAACCAAAATATATCCCAAAAGAGGCCAATAACGAAGCGGACTGTCTGCTCCTGCAATAAGTACTTCTTTGGGAAATTTATAAAGAAAACGCCAGCCTCCCCACTCGTATCCTCTTTTTAAATCGAACATTTGTCCGTAATAATCTGATTTTGACCAAAACATATCTTCTTTTCCGAGCAAAATATTCAACGAGGGTGGAATTGGGTCGCCGTTGATGATGATGTTTCGTAAATACCAAAAGCCACCGAGTATTGAAAAAAGAATTAAAAAGGGCACTGTTTTTTTTAGATTTTGCCTATAAATTGCTGCTAGATAAATAAAAGGTACAAAAAATGCATTGCTTGTTTTCATGCCTACAAACATAGCCGAAACAAAAGCTGCCATAATCCAAACTCTCTGATTGTCTTTATTTTCGGCATCTCTAATTAAAATTAAAGTATAAGTGAAAGCCAGCAAATAAAACATTAAAGGCACATCGTGAAATCCTCTATTCATATATTGAGCTACAATAGGACTCAGAAAGAAAGCCAGTGCAGAAATACTGTGCAAAGGTTTCCAAAGTTCAAAACGCTTTGACAAAGCATATACTCCAAAAGAAGCTAAAATGGCACTTATCCACGAAAGTAAATGGCTAAATTCAAAAGAATCAAGAAAGATTCCAATGCTGTGAAGCATGTGAAAATTGAAAGTATAAAGCGGAAATTTCATGCTTCCGTCAGCAAAAACATGCGCCTCGCGAACCCATTTGATGGGATAAACCAAATGATAACTCGTTTCATCGAACCAGCGTGGAGGTAATAGTGAGGCAATCGAAGGCAATAAAAATAATATCCAAAAAGGATAATATTTCTTAAACATTTCGACAAAAAGCTGAAATGTTTCTAAAAAAACAAATTTATTTTTAACACCTAAATAAGCTAAAATGAAAAGAATAATACCAAAATAAGACCACGCATAAAGTAAATAAGTTAGTCCTAAAAAGCTTAATAAAAACGAAGAAATACTAATTCCAAGCGCAGAGCGAAGTACAAATTCTTCAATTTTAGAATTGAACTTTACACTTTTATTTACAATTAAACTAGACAAAACAAGGCTTACAAACCAAAAAAGGAAAATATATACTAGTGATTTTATCCATAAAAAATAAACCATTGGGTCAGTAAAATTTTCCCAAACAATAAAATTTAAAGTGGATTTTATTTTTTCTAACATGACCAAAACATTATTTGAATTAAAATTTTAGTGGCAAAGATATTATTTTTTTAGTTAAATTATTTTTTTTTATTCAATATATTCTACTTTTGTTTTTTTATAAAATTAAACCAATACAAGTAAATGCTATTTGATTCCATCGAATTTGTCATTTTCTTGCCGTTCGTTTTTTTCTTTATTGGTTTGACTATCAAAAAAAAAATAAATTATAACATGAAACAGCAATCTTTTTTTAATCAAATAAATAAACTTTTAATAAAGTTATTTGTATTTTTAATTCCTGTTAGCGTTATATTTATTGTCTTTTTTGGATTCATTTTTCCTAAGATGATTTTAAATTCAAAAGATGCAAATATTTTGAAATGGAATCAATTTTATAACAAAACAATTAATTCAGATATACTAATTTTAGGTAGCTCAACAGCTTTTCGTGGAATTAATCCAACTATTTTAGCTTCAAAACTTAATAAAAA